>JAFWJY010000180.1 GCA_017514525.1 Solobacterium sp.
CGGCGATCAAAACAAAATATGAGGGGGATCATCCATTCTGGAGTAAACAGGAATATTTGAAACTGTCAGAGGATTCTCTGGAATACAAAGTAGCGCAGCACGTCTTAAAAACTGAAACACTGGAGCGGTTTGCGGCAGTCAGTGAAACAAATGGAAGCTATGGAACGGCACTGGCAGAACAGACAGGCGCAGAAGAAACCGCAGCGACAGAAGATGGCATTTACATTGAACATGTAAATGCCGGGACTTATGAGGGTTTCATGATTGTAGTACCGGATCCTGACGATGTATCAATTGTCATTAACCCGGGATATACCTCTGGGGCACCGGGACCGGAGCTGGACTGGTATATGGAAAAATACAATGCGCTTGCCGGCATTAATGGCGGCGGGTTTGAAGATGCAGGCGGCCATGGGGACGGAAGTGTTCCGCAGGGGCTGGTTATTCAGAATGGACGTATTGTTCACGGCAGTGAAGGAATGCGGGCATCTATCGTTGGTATTGATAAAAACGGAAAACTTGTCACTTCAACACTCACAGGCGGTGAAGCGCTCAGCCGCGGCGTTCAGGAGGCTGTGACATTTGGGCCGACCTTTATTGAGAATGGAAGAGTTGTTTATACCTCTGCAGATGCAGGAACACTGAATATGCTGAATCCGCGCACTGCCATTGGACAGAAAGAAGACGGTACGATGCTGCTGCTGGTAATTGATGGCAGAGGGCCAACCAGTTTCGGTGCACAGTATGAAGATGTCATTGATGTTTTTCAGAAGTATGGTGCAGTAAATGCCGGAAATCTTGATGGAGGAAACTCCTCTGTCATGATGTATGACGGCGAATATGCCAATTATCCGGTATCCATGTATAATTCCCGGAATCTGCCTTCAGTGATTCTGGTAAAGGGGGATCGCTGATATGGCAGGAAAAGGATTGAAACCGGTTGTTGCGATTATCTGCCCGCTGCTTGCGGCAGGCGTTGTATATGCGGCAGGTGCGGTCCGTGTGAAAAAAGCGGAAGAAACATACCGTCAGAATGAACAGACAATGCCGCAGGTGCAGCTGGAGTCTGTATTAAAGCAGATACAGGATGGAAACTATGACGCAATGTTTGAGGCGTCTCAGAAACTGTCTCCGTCACTTGATTCCAAAGAAGCTTATGTTGCGCGTGTCAGTGAGATTCTGGCAGGAAGAGACTTTTCCAATATCACAACAGAAACAATCAGTGAGAGTGAAACACAGAGGGAATACCGTCTGATTGACGGAGACATGCTGTTAGGAACACTGACGCTTCTGAAAGAAGGAGATACATGGGTGCCGGCGTTTCCGCTTCGTGGGAATAAGAGATACCGAGTTGAAGTGCCCACTGGATTGAATCTCAATGTATATGGGACGCCCATTGGCTCTGAATACCTTGTAGAATCCGGCAAGGAAGCCGCGAATTTCTTTCAGGTTACGGATCCATCCGTTATCCCTGCAGTAGATATCTATGAATTTGATGGGCTGTTAGGTGAACCTGCCTTAAATACAGATGAAGGCTATGCCATGATTCAGGATGTACTGAGCGGAGACTGGCTGCTTGGAAAAGAAGTAACAGATGAAGCACTGCTTCAGGAGCTGATTCATGATGCAGAACTGATCGCGGAATATCCGGCAATGGATACCGCCCTTGCCAATGTCACAGCAATCAGTGATACCAGTTCCCGCTGGTATCAGAAGTATGTCACACTGCAGAACTGGTGGTTTACGAACCACAGCACGATGAAACTGTCCAATGAGCAGATCAAAGCAGTTGCGCAGAGTGATGATACGATTGTCGCGCACATCTCATTTGATTATTTTGCGGACAACGGTGAAGTGAACCGCACCTGGCATGTTGGCTATCAGCTGACATTCCGCAAGCTGAACGACAAGTATGTTGTATGCGGAACAGAGCTGGATTCACGATTGAATCCGGGGCAGAAATATTAGACCTATGTCATTTCGTATTATTCGTGAAAACATCGTAAATGTTGAAGCAGACGCAATTGTAAACACAGCCAATCCGAATGTGATGATCGGCAGCGGAACAGATACGGCAATCTATGCGGCGGCAGGGAAAGAGCAGCTTCTGGATGCGCGCAGGGCAATCGGTCCGATTGCGGAAGGTGATGCCGCTGTAACAGACGCGTTTCATTTATCTGCCAAGATCATCATTCATGCGGTCAGCCCGGTATGGATTGATGGAAATCATCAGGAACTGGAAAAACTACGTGCCTGTTATCGCCGCTCGTTTGAACTTGCGTGCATGCATAACTGCACCAGTATTGCATTTCCGCTGCTTGCGGCAGGTTCCAACGGATTTCCGAAAGGGACTGCTCTGGAGACGGCACTGCAGGAAATACAGTCGTTTCTTCTGAAGCAGGAAATGTCAGTAACGCTGGTGGTGTTTGATAAATCGGTGTATCAGCTTTCCTCCAATATCTTTGCGGATGTACAGGAATATATCGAAGATCATGAGGTGGCTGCCGAAGAAGCAATTGAGTATCCAAAGGAAAAACGAACCAGAAGGGAGTCCAATTTCTATTCGTTCGGATTGATCAGCAGTATTCCGCAAGCGGATCAGATGGTTTCTTCCGACAGCTCCTCCATTGTTCTGCCAAAGAAAGAAGATACCTTTCAGAGAAAGCTGTTCGAATGGATCGATTCAACCGGGCAGACAGATCCTGAAGTGTATAAGCGGGCAGATATGGACCGCAAGCTGTTTGCCAAAATACGTAAGGATGAGAACTATAAACCATCCCGAAAGACGGCTATCGCATTGGCACTTGCGCTCCGGCTTTCCCTGAAGGATGCGGAAGATCTGCTGGAGCGTGCCGGCTTTGCGCTGTCACAATCCACAAAAACAGATCTGATTATCCGATACTGTTTCGAACATGAAATCTATGATCTGGTTGAAGTGAATGCGATTCTCTTCCAGTTTGATCAGGAACTGCTGTAAATGTCGCCCGGGAAGCGACCAGATGCCTCCCGGGTTTTCTTATGCTTAGGTCAGAAAGAGGAGGACATACAAATGAAAAAGAATCTCACAGAAATCATCTTCATTCTGGACCGCAGTGGATCCATGGGTGGATTGGAGAGTGATACCATCGGAGGATACAATTCATTCCTGGAACGGCAGAAAGGAAGCGGGGAAGCGCTTATTTCTACTGTACTGTTCAGCAATTACAGCGAGGTAATTCATGACCGTGTTCCAATCGATCAGGTAAGTCCGTTAACAGAACAGGAATATTGCGTTGGAGGGTGTACCGCTTTGCTGGATGCGATTGGAGATGCGATTCATCACATTGGCAATGTACATAAATATGCACGGAAGGAAGATGTACCGGAGAAAACAATTGTAGTGATTACGACGGACGGTATGGAAAATGCCAGTCGCCGGTATGGGTATTCCAAAGTAAAACAACTGGTGGAACGGCAGCAGAAAACATACGGATGGGAATTCCTGTTTCTTGGCGCAAACATGGATGCCATCTCCACAGCGGGACAATTTGGAATTGATCAGTCCCATGCGGTTCGCTATCATTCTGATTCTGTTGGCACAAGACTGAACTTTCAGGTACTGGCGGATACCGTCGCAAACTACCGGATGGCAGACCGCCCGATCAGCGAGGACTGGAAAGAAGAAATTGAGCGGGATTATCGCTCCCGCTAGAACATGACAACAGGCAGCTGATACCGGTTCAGGACAGTCTGCCTGTTTCGTTTAGGCATGGTTTGGCCGTTTCTAATCGTTGACGCAACCTGTTTCTTTCTTTAATATTTACTTAACAGGAAGACAAAAATTATGACGAACAAAAATGAAGTAAAGCTTTTTCTTTGCCTGGCAGCAGGTGCTTTGGTAACTGCTGTCGGCGCTGTAATGAATAATAATGCCGGCCGTGCCGCCAATCCGCAGCCAACCGCCTCTGCAACAGCAGAAACGGCACCTGTCGCTGCGGCTGCGGAAGCAATTCCGGTGCTGGTTGCCGAACAGGGAACGGGTATTGTAGTGACCAAAGCCAGTGACTGGGCGGAACAGTATCCAAATGAGTTCAACTCGTATGCGAAAAACGATGAGAACAGCGAACATCACAGTTATATTGAACAGCATCCATACATCTCAACACTGTACAGTGGTTATGGATTTGCGATTCAGTATGAAAGTGCCCGCGGCCATACCTTCGTTGTAGAAGATGTTACAAGCACAGGCCGTCCGCATAAGCTTGCGAACTGCTTTACCTGCAAGACCAGTGATTTTACAGCGAAAGCACTGAATGATGGTGTCAGCGCCTACTCGATGGCGTTTGAAGATATGGAAGCACAGATCACAGATCCGTTCGGGTGTTTCCACTGCCATCAGAATGAACCGGGCAAACTGTACATTACGCACACCTATCTCGCAAATGCACTCGCAGATGATCTGGATTCCCAGAATATGCAGACACTGTCCTGTGCACAGTGCCACAGCGAGTACTATTTCGATCCGGAAACCAAGGCAACAACACTTGGTTATGTCGGCCACGCCAATGCAACACCGGATGGCATCCTGAATTACTACAACAATCTGCTCGATGCGGATGGCAATGCATTTGCGGACTGGGTTGATGAAACAACCGGCGTTCGTAAGCTGAAGGTTCAGCATCCGGAATTTGAAACGGTATCTGCTGCAGGCGGTATTCACCCTGACATGAGCTGTGTCACCTGTCACATGGGAACTGCGACTGCAGAAGATGGCACCACGTTTACGAACCACTACTGGTCCTCACCGCTGGACAATCCGGACCTCCTGGAAAGCTCCTGCAATGTATGTCATGGCGATCTCACCACGACAGTAGAAGCGATTCAGAAGGAAACGGTTGCGAGAACTGATTCCATTGGCGAAGCGCTCGCAAAGGCAAATGAAGATCTTGCCAAAGCAGTTGCGGATAACAGCCTGAGTGAAGATGATCTGGCTAAGGCAAGAGATCTGGCACGGTCTGCTCAATGGTACTGGGACTTCGTATTTGTAGAAAACAGTAATGGCGTTCATAACAAGACGCTTACAAAAGACTGCCTGGATAAAGCAGAAGCTTATCTGGGAGAACTCAACAACCTCCTTGGGGCATAAGCCCAACGAACGATAAAACAAACCATCCGGTTTCCCGGATGGTTTTTCGAGAAAGATATCTTATGAAGAAAGTATATTCATTTCTGACATCCATGCGCTTTGGACTGATTCTGCTTGGACTGATCATCGCAGTGTCTGTTGCGGGTTCGCTGATTCCGCAGAATAACGAAGCCATGTATTATGTACGCAATTATCCAAATCTGTATTCTCTGATTTTTTCACTGAAACTGAATCAGGTATTTACCAGCTGGTATTTTCTGTTATTAGTCGGGCTGCTGTGTCTGAACCTGGCATTCTGCACGATTCGCAGAGTGATGAACGGCTCTTCCGAGTATACGTTTCCTGCATCCTTCAAACCGGCAAATCAATGGAATGAAGCAGAAGCAGAGGCAATAAAAGGTTACCTCAGATCCATTCACTGCAAAGAGACGTCAAACGGTACGCTGACACGCTATACGCGCAATGAAATTGGGAAATACGGGTCTTTCCTGCTCCATCTTGGAATTCTGCTTACAACCGTATTCTGGGCACTTGGGTCGGCGGTTCCCAAAATCATGGACAAGACCTGCATGCCTGGTGAATCCATCACATTGGAAGATGGTACCTCCATCAAAGTAAATTCCTTCTCGATTGAAGATGAAACCGGACGGCTTGATTATGCCAGCAGGATTGAAATCACGCTGCCGGATGGAAGAAGTTCCGGAGAGCGAATCGTCAGCGTTAACCATCCGGTATCCATGGGGGATTACAAAGTGTATCAGCAGACGTATGGAACACAGGGAAAGATATCCGTAACGGATACGGATGGACATACGGATTCCTTCTATGTTGATTCGCAGGACTTCCTTTCAGCGGATGGGGAAAATGGAATCTGGTTTGATAATCTCTATCCGGGATTCAATCAGGATGAAACTGGTGCACTGACTCTGATTACAGCGACCAGCGGCCATTATGAGAATCCGGTTTATGTATTTGTACTGCGGGATCACGAACGGAGTGAACAGATGCTGGCATTTCCCGGTGATTCCGTCACAGTCGATAACTTTACATTCACATTTGAACAGCCGGTGGAATTTCCGGGCCTGCGCATTAAGCGTGCACCAGCTGTGATTAATCTCTTCCTGCTGCTGTCCGTCATCCTGCTGACAGCGGGGCTGTATCTGATCTTCTTTGTTCGGCCAGTCAATGTACTGACAAGTGAAGAAGGTTATTCGGTTATTGGAAGAAATGAAGCGTTGAATCTGGAGATCAAACACGCTTTGGCAAAGAAGAAGGGAGATGTTTCAAATGCTTGATGCACTGTTTTTTGCGGGACTGGTTTTGTATTTTGTCGCTATGATACTTCAGTTTCTCGGAGCTTCATTCAAGAAAGACAATCTGAAAAAATACGCATGGTGGGTGTTCCTTGCGGGCTTTGCCTGTTCCACACTGTATCTGATTGTACGAGGTATCAAAGCCGGCCGGTTCCCGATGTCAAATCAGTTTGAGTTTGCGGCAACCTTCTCGTTTGGCATTGCGCTGATGCTGATTATTCTGAAAGAACGCGTAAAGGCTGACTGGCTGGTTACCGCTGCGATACCAATGGTGTTCCTGATTCTTTCCTATGCCGCTTTCCAGCCGCGCGGCATCAAAGAACTGATGCCGGCATTGCGCAGTGTCTGGTTTGTATTTCATATCGGCACTGCCGCTTTCTCGTACGCGGCGTTTATTCTGGCAGGAGCTGCCGGCATCCGTTATCTCTATACCGAAAAGAAAGATAAAAATTCACCGGAACTGGAAGATATTGATTTCATGATTTATCGGCTGATTGCTTTGGGGCTGCTCTTACTGACGGTAACGATCATATCTGGTGCGATCTGGGCGGAACAGGCGTGGTCGTCATTCTGGACGTGGGATCCAAAGGAAGTCTGGGCACTTATCACATGGTTGCTTTACAGCATATTCCTGCATCTGCGGATGAATCGGAAATGGAAGGGCCACCGCATGGCTGTATTTGCGATTGTGGCCGTTCCGGTTGTGCTGTTTACATTTGTTGGTGTTAATACACTGATGCCGGGTCTGCATTCTTACGGTGCTGTCATAAACTACTATCTGATGTAGCTAAATAGTTCGCGTGGTCTGTGCAGCGAGCAATCAGGCATATGAATACAAGAGGTGTATATGAAAATTGATGAATTCTGGGAAGCATTCGATGCGATCGAATCCGTCACAGAAACACCAGCTGGTATTTTGGTTCACTTGAAGAAAGATGATCCAGTTGCCATACAGTCAAATCAATTTGTGGACAAAGCGATTCAAAATGGAACTGAACTGGAGCTTGTATTAACAGGCGAAGGCATTGCACAGAAACAGGAACTGCTGAAGCAGTGGAGACCAAAGAAGAAACTGACATTAAAAAACATCCTGATGAATGTGATGGATGTACTGTCCGGTTCGCTTGTGCCGCTCATGCCGATGTTAATTGCGGCGGCACTGTTCAAGACGCTTGCGTCGGTATTAGGACCGGATATGCTTAACGTGCTGCGTGCAGACAGTGACCTGTATACGCTGTTTACCTTTGTTGGCGATGCTGGATTCTACTTCTTTCCGCTGGCAGTCGGTTATACCAGCGCAGGTGTACTGCATGTAACACCCATGCTGGGTTTATTTCTTGGCGCAATTCTGATCCATCCGACACTGGTGAATCTGGCTTCCGCCGGAAATCCGTTTTCCGTATACGGTATTCGGATTACACCGTTAAATTACGCATCTACAATACTGCCGGTCATTCTGTCCGTATGGTTCATGTCGTACGTGGAAAAATTCTTGAAGCGAGTGATTCCGGATGCGCTGAAGGATGTGTTTGTCCCATTCCTGAGTGTTGCGATTACACTGCCGGTCATGCTGTGTGTGCTGGCACCTGCCGGATCTGTAATCGGTGAAGGTTTGTGCAATCTTCTGATATCGCTTGGCAATGTCGGTGGAATCGTTACGGTATTAACGATTGCGGTACTTGGCATGTTATGGGAATTTATCATTATGGGCGGTCTTCATTGGCTGTTCATCTCATCTGTTTATGTGATTCTTGCGTCAAACGGGCAGGAGGCCATCATAACGCCGATGTGTGTTGCGGCTGCGTTTGCGACAGGCGGAATGGCAATTGGCATGGCGCTTTGTCTGAAGAATCCAAGAGAACGCTCCTCCGCGATCAGCTGCGCAGTAGCACAGATGGTGGGTGGAGTAACGGAACCTGCATTGTATGGAGTGGGATTCAAGTATAAAAAACCATTCATCGGACTGATGGCCGGCGCATTCACAGGTTCCTTGTATGCAGGTATAACAAGACTCATCGCATATAATTTCATTCCGAGTGCCAGTTTCCTTGGTTTTCTGAATTATGTTGGCGGAAGTACGATGAATCTTATCAATAGTATTATCTCAGCCGTGATCGGCTTTGCGGTTTCTGTTGCGGTTACCTATATCACGTGCCGCACAACTGTAAAATAAGTTTGAAATGAAAACAGGCCCTGGCCTGTTTTTGCGTCTTATAGTTTGTTTGTGATCTTATTGATCTGTTTGATTTCGATAGTTATTGTACCGTCAGAGTGATTCACGAATTCAATAAACTCACTGTTTTGAAAGTATTCAGCCGGAAAGGAAATCTCAATACCGGTATCTGTTTTGATGCGCTGTTTGCGCATAGCGGCTGTAACAGCAGCACGAGGAAGTTCCACTTCTTTAGGCAATACCTGTTCTTCCGCTTTCCGCAGGAACACCTCTTTCATTTTCGGCTGTTCTTCAAACACTTCAGAAACCAGTGTTTCAGTTTTTAAGGGCATTCCTTCCTTTACGGTTTCTGAAATATAGTTTTTTACCTTGCTCAGCAAAACGGTCGGATTCTCATGGAACTCCTCAGCTACTTCACAAGCGATGGTCTTTACACTCTCCACAACTTCTTTGCGGGAGATTCCTTCTTCTGCCTCGAGCAGAATATCTTTCATCAGATGTCCGTTATCTTTCCATTTGCCTTCATCTACAAATTGGATTTCTTTGGTGAGAAGGTTGATGGTCGCGAAACTGCTTACCGGCTTGGAAACGGCCGGCATAGACGTATGGCCAAAGCTGATCGTGTTGAGAATCTGACCATGAGAGCTGCTTGTCATATAGGTCAATGTGTCGACTTCCTCCAGCAGGATCACAGAAAGATAAGGAACGTCGTCATCCCGGTAATCGATCAGCAGCACCTCAAAAGATCGTGCTTCCTCATGTTCAACATAATGAATGAGATCCTTAAGGACCGCTGCAGAAAATTCCGGCAAGGAGAGTTCGTTGGAAAAGTATGGATCAAGATTTGCCAGAAAGCTGCTTGTGTCCAGGAAGGTGCCCGGTTTTGTACGCATGTCTTTCTTTGCGCGGGTAACGTATCGTTTTACATACTTTTCAATGGACGGTTCTTCAAGGTCCAGAGTCTGTTCTGAAAGAATGATGTTATGTCTTCTTCCATCCAGAATATGCAGGATTGCTGCCTGCAGCTCCAGCCCGTGGGATGTTTCTTCCAGTTCGTCCAACATCTGATTTTCCATAATTTTCACCTCAGAACTCAAAGTATACCCTGTGAGGCGGGTATCACACAAACATTCTGTTTTCAGATTGGGTATAATTAGAGCAAATCACAGGTAAAAATAGTATGAAAAAAAGACGTAAAACCAGTTTACGAATGATCGCAGCTATATTCGCAATTGCCGTGATTTTTTGCGGTTGGAATCCGCTGTATGTATCTGCAGATGCAGGCGAATATGAAAAGCTGGCAATTGACCCATCTGGAAGTGATGAAGGGTATTCTGCTGTTTTATACAACAGTACAAATGGCCTTCCAACTTCGGAAGCCAATGCGATTGCGGAGACTTCTGAAGGATTTATCTGGATTGGCGGATACAGTGGCCTGATACGTTTTGATGGCAATACCTTTGAACGTGTTGACTCAACTACCGGTATTGCAAGTATTGTCAGTCTCTATGTGGATTCCAATGACCGTCTCTGGGTTGGAACCAATGACAGCGGTGTGGCAGTCATGGAACAGGGGACGTTTCATATCTTCAATAAAGGAGATGGGCTGAAATCGTTATCTGCACGCTCTATTGTGGAAAATGAGGACGGAACGATTTTTGTTGGAACTGCGCGCGGACTTGTGCGCATTAATGGGGATAATCAACTGTCTGGAATTGAAGACCAGCGATTATCAGAGCAGTACATCCGCAGACTGGATCAGGGAGAAGATGGACTTGTATACGGTGTGACGCAGGATGGTGCGGTATTTACGATACGCGATGATGAACCGCTGGTATTCCTGGATGAGGAAGCTCTCGGGCTGCCGCATGTTCGTTCGGTTCTGCCGGATCACAAAAATCCTGGATTTGTATATCTTGGGACAGAATCAACAAATGTATACTACGGAAAGCTCGATCAGAATGGTCTCAGTGAAATGACTGTGATTGATGTTGCGCCGCTGAATTACATCAATGATATTGACCTGTATGGAGACCAGCTCTGGGTATGCGGAGATAATGGCATCGGTCTGATTAAAGACGGAAACTTCCACGTGGTGGACAACATTCCGATGAATAATTCCGTTGAGCATATCTTTGCGGACTATGAAGGAAACGCGTGGTTTACTTCATCTCGTCAGGGTGTTATGAAAATTGTTCCAAATCAGTTTTCTGATTTGTTTGACCGGTTTGATCTGCCGGAAGTGGTAGTCAATTCCACCTGCAAATATGAAGACAATCTGTTTGTGGGAACTGATAAGGGATTGTTGGTAGTGAATGATTCAGAAGTGCTGAACACATTCCCGGTTAACAGTGTGAATAATGCGTCCGGGGAAGATCTTGGGATAACGGATCTTCTGGAACTGCTTGGCAGCAGCCGGATTCGTTCGATCATTCGGGATAGTAAAGAGCGCATCTGGTTCTCAACCTACAGCTCAAATGGACTGGTCTGCTATGACGGAGGTGACGTGACCTGTTTTACGGCAGCTGACGGAATGCCTTCTGAACGGATCCGTACTTCGTTTGAACTGCAGGATGGAAGCGTACTTGCGGCTGCCAGCGGCGGCGGTGTTGTGGAACTGAAAGATGGTGCAATAAGCGGAACTTATGACTCCGGTAGCGGATTGAGCAATGCGGATATTCTGACCATTTCGCAGGCTGATAACGGAGATCTCATTTTTGGTTCTGACGGAGATGGCATCTATGTGATGAATGGTAAAGAGGTTCTGCACATCACCACGGAAGATGGTTTAATGTCGGATGTTATCATGCGCATCAAGAAGGATCCGGCGCATCAGATATTCTGGATTGTTACGAGTAATTCAATTGCCTACATGGATGAATCCTATCAGGTAACTTCGATTCATAACTTCCCATATTCCAACAACTTTGATCTGTATGAAAATACGCAGGGAGAAATGTGGATTCTCAGCAGCAACGGCATTTATGTGTCTTCTGTAGATGAATTGTTAGCGAATGAGGAAATCACACCAGTATTCTATGGGACGGATAACGGTCTGCCATGCATTACGACGGCAAACTCCTACAGCGAGCTTACTCCGAGCGGAGACCTTTATATTTCCGGAACAACCGGCGTAGCACATGTAAATATTGAGGTGCCGTTTGAAAATGTATCAGACCTGAAAATGGCTGTTCCATACGTTGAATCAGATGGTAAATATATTTATCCGTCGGAGGATGGAACGATTATTGTGCCTTCTGACAGCAAGCGTCTGACGATACACAGTTTCGTCTATAACTATTCCCTTCTGAATCCGCAGGTAACGTATTACCTTGAAGGATTTGAAACTGAAAAGACAACCGTAAGACGCAGTGAGCTGGTTCCGATCAACTATACCAATCTGAAGGGCGGGAACTATCGCTTTGTCATGTCGCTGAAAGATGCGCTTGGTCACGGCAACAAAGAAATGTCGGTCATGATTCGTAAGGAAAAAGCGATTCATGAACAGTTATGGTTCCAGATTCTGACTGTACTGGCAGGAGCGGGAATCATCGCGTTGGCCGTGATGCTGTATATTCGTCGCAAGACTCGAATCTATGAGAAAAAGGCTGAGGAAAACAAAATTTACATCCGGGAAATGACGGAGTCATTCGCAAAGGTCATCGATCTGAAAGACCGTTATACCAATGGTCATTCCCAGCGTGTTGCGGATTATACCAGAATGCTGACAAAAGAACTTGGCTACGATGAGGAAACACAGGAGAAGTACTACAATATTGCGCTTCTTCATGACATCGGAAAGATCGGAGTTCCACCGGAAGTATTAAATAAACCTGGTAAGTTAAGTGATGAGGAATTTAATATCATCAAATCTCATGCGGCACTTGGCTATCAGACACTCAAGGACATCAGCATTATGCCGGATCTTGCGATTGGTGCAGGTGCGCATCATGAGCGCCCGGATGGAAAGGGGTATCCAAGAGGACTTAAGGGCGATGAAATCCCTCGTGTGGCTCAGATCATTGCGGTCGCAGATACCTTTGATGCGATGTACTCAGATCGTCCATATCGGAAACGCATGAATTTTGATAAAGTAATCTCCATTATCAAAGAAGTAAGAGGAACACAGCTGACCAGTGATGTGGTTGACGCATTCCTGAGACTTGTGGAAAAAGGGAAATTCCGTGATGAGAATGATGACGGAGGCGGAAGTCTCGAGGATATCGACAACATCCACAAGAAGTTTTACGAAAACCGCGCTGTCGGTCATCAGTAACATAAGAGATCTGCCTGTGCGACAGATCTTTTTCATATATAGGCTGGTTTTTTCACTTAAGATTATGGTTTCGCTTAAGCCATGCATCACAAAGATCAACCCACACGGCAATCTCCTTGTTTGGTACATGTTTGGGATCGGTATAATCAGGATTTCGACGCTCATCGAATTTCTGAATCTGCTCTTCTGCATAAGCTTTATCTGCCGGAATCAGAGTATTCGCTTTGACCTGCTCCAGTACTGCGTATACCTGTTCCAGCGTATATGCGTCTGTGCTGTGCTGATTTGCCCACTCCTCCGTCGCAACACTGCTGCCATGACGCCCATGCTGGAATACATGGTGTTCAAATGGTATTTGTTTCTGACGCAGTGCCATGGCCATCAGGTAACTGTTTTCAACCGGGACGGATGCGTCTTCCATCGTCTGCCATAGAAATACCGGACACATATCATCCGGCACATGTTTTTCCAAAGACATGGTTTCCCGGAGTTCTTTTGAAGAATGGACTCCAAACAGTGCGTCAAAAGAACGCTGGTGGCTGTACGCACCAGAACTGATAACAGGATAACAAAGTACCAGTCGATCCGGCCTTGCGGATATGGTTGGATAGCGGTTATCCGACACCGATGAATGGAATTCCGCAAGAGAGCCGCCCAGATGTGCACCGGCAGAGAAGCCAAGGACTGTCAGCTGAATCGACTCGATAAAAAGGGATTCCTGATGAAACCGAATATACCGGACAGCACGGGCAATATCCTGAAGCGGCTGTGTACCAAGCGGCTCCATATACAGAAGATTAACGGTATAGGTCAGAACGGCCGCGTGATAGCCGCGGCGAAAGAACGTCTTCGCGACGACTTCTCCTTCCCCTTCTGCGCAATGGGTATATCCTCCGCCCGGGACAATCAGAATAAACGGGTGCAGCTGCTGATCCTCATGAAAATAAGTGCGCAGGTTTGGCTGAAATCCAAACGCATGCGGGTAATGATATTCACCATCTTTCCATAGATTGATACGTTCTGTTCTCATGGAGCCTCCTGTCGAAAACGATAGGTTCATTTTATGATGAGTCATGCTAAAAATACAGTGATCTGCCGGGCTTCCAACGATACTTCAAATACAAAAACGTTTATCATGTTTGTGGAAAGGTTATTTCTTCTATCTGAATGTTAATCTGAAAAAGGATTTATGAAGCTGCTGAAAACAATGGTATGTGCATTTCTGTGCACAACTGCACTGAGCGGGTGTGCCTCAAAAAAGAATCGGGAACTGAATATCTGGGTAATAACGGATCTTCATTATCTTGCGGAGAATCTGTTTCGGAAAGAAGCATCGTCGTTTCAGAAGATTCTGGAATCATCTGGAGGAAAGATGATTGAATACATGCCGGAAATCATGCGGGAGTTCAAAGAGAAGGCAATTGCGGAACATCCGGATGCGATTCTGGTTCCAGGAGATATTACATTTAATGGTGAATATGAAAGCAAGGAGGAATTGAAACCGTATTTTCATAGTATTCAGAGTGAAGGAATACCGGTATTGATGATTCCGGGGAATCATGACATCAACTATCCTTATGCCGGGAGCTTTACCGGGGATGGAATGTTTGGTGTACGTAATATTACGCAGGCAGAGTTCACAGATCAAATGGGTTTATTTGGATATGAGCAGGCATTATCACATGCGTCGGATTCCTTTAGTTATACCTATGCCTTGGCAGATGACCTGTGGATTATGACAATTGACGCAAATACTGAAGCGGCTCCTGGAACTGTGACGGCAGAGACATTGGTATGGATGGAAGAACAGCTGCAGAAGGCGGCACAAGA
>JAFWJY010000181.1 GCA_017514525.1 Solobacterium sp.
AAGCAGAACCGAAAGAGGAACTGAACATGGGACGCTTAAAGGACCTTCGCCGAATGGTGGAAGCGAAGCTGAACACCATCGAAGACGATGAAAAACGCAATTCCGCAATCGTGCACCTGTATGGAGTATCGCTTGCGGCAACACTGATCGCAAAGAAACGCGGGCTGGATCATGAGCTCGCTTCAATGGCAGCGATGCTGCATGATCTGGCAGCATATCTGTCCGGCAGCTACGATGACCACGCTCATCGCGGAGCGGAGCTTGCCCGGGAAGTACTGCATGAGCTGAATCAGACAAGCGAGGAAGAAACCGAACAGATCTGTTCCATGATTTACCACCATGATGACAAACAGGTCGTTGATTCCCCGCTGGATGAAGTGCTGAAAGACGCGGATGTGATTCATCACTGCTTCAACGATCTGTCCAAGCCGATCAAGGAAAAAGAACAGAAACGGTTTGATGCACTGGTGAAAGAATTTGGATTGAATGGAGAATAACAACGATGGCTTTTACGACAAACAACAATTTAAAGAATCAGGTTATCTATCAGATTTTCACAAGAAACTATAAAGGCGGTACGTTTCGGGAGGTACAGAATGATCTGGAACGGATTCAGAAGCTTGGCGTCGATATTATTTATCTGCTGCCAATACAGCCCTGCGGCGTAAAGAACCGGAAAGGAAGTCTTGGTTCGCCCTATGCGATCAAAGACTATCGCATTACCGACCCTTCCCAAGGAACCATGGAGGATTTCATTGCCCTTTGTGATGCGGTTCATCAGCGCGGTATGAAGATCATGATTGATATCGTGTATAATCACACCTCCCCGGATTCTGTTCTCGCAACGGAACATCCGGAGTGGTTTTATCACAAGCCGGATGGATCACTGGGCAACCGCATCGGTGACTGGTGGGACGTTGTAGATCTGGATTACAGCCATCCGGAACTCTGGCGGTACCAGATCGATACGCTGAAGATGTGGGCGCAGTATGTGGATGGATTCCGTTGTGATGTCGCTCCGCTTGTGCCGCTGGAATTCTGGCTGCAGGCACGTGCGGAAGTGGAAACCGTACGGCCCGGCTGTATCTGGCTGGCGGAATCCATTGAACCGGAATTCACGGTAGCCAACCGTGCAAACGGCATTGATTCCCTTTCTGACAGCGAACTGTATCAGGCGTTTGATATCTGTTATGACCATGATGTCTATTACCAGATGAAGCACGCGATCCTGCAGAAAGATTCTTTAGACACCTATATTGATGCGCTTAACCGGCAGCCGGGAATCTATCCGGCCAATGCGATTCGTCTGCGCTTTCTCGAAAACCACGACCGTCCGAGAGCCGCTTCCCTGATATCCGATGAACAGGTACTGCGCAGCTGGACGGCATGGATGTACGTTATTTCCGGCACGGTTCTGATCTATGCCGGACAGGAATTCTGTGTTCGCCATCATCCAACCCTGTTTGATCTCGATCCGGTTTCCTTTGACACCGGAAGCGATATCAGTTCCTTCCTACAGGCACTTTATAAGCTGCGGCAGGATCCGCTCTTTGCCGAATGTATTCCGACTGTGAGCGTGCATGGAAATGAAATCCTGTATGCCGTCCTGAAGGGAATCAAGGGAACATCTTCCGAAGGCAGATGTGCAATCGGTATCTTCCCGTTAAATCATCAGGATGCGGTAAGCGTTGATCTTGAAACCGGCTGCTATACCAATGCGATTACCGGTAAAGAAATCGAAGTATTTGAAACGGTAATGAATACCGGAGGTGAACCGGTCATTGTGTTTACCGATTCCGAGCACTATCGGTTAGACTGATTTACAGAAACCCATTTCCTGCGGTGATTA
>JAFWJY010000182.1 GCA_017514525.1 Solobacterium sp.
ATCAGTGCTAATCTTTCAGGAAGCTACAATTCAGCTATGGTAGCAAGAAACGAATACCTGGAAGAACATCCCGATGCCAAAGTGGAGGTAATTGACAGTCGCATGACAGGGGCCGGAATGACAATGCTGATGGAGCAGATAATTGAATGCGAGAAAAAAGGACTTTCATTTGAAGATACATTGGATGTAATTGCGGAATACCGCAAAAACCTGCATCTGTGCTTCTCATTGAATTCACTGAACAATCTGGTCAAGGCCGGAAGGGTATCGGCACTGGTTGCCAAATTATTCAACGTACTGGGATTAAGAATGCTGGGAAGAGCCAGCAATGAAGGCACGATTGAACCGGTAAACAAGGTCAGGGGAGACAAGGCGGGAATCAAGAGCATCGTAAATGAGATGAAACTGAAAGGCTTCGCCGGCGGCCGCGTAAGGATCACACATACGCTGGATGAAAATCTGGCAGAAGAATTAAAAACCGCGATCCTTGAACAGTGGCCTGAGAGTGACATCATCATCTCTCCAAATACCGGTCTGTGCAGTTTCTATTCCGAGAGACACGGTCTGATCATTGGCTATGAAGGCGGCCCAAGATAAGAACGTCTTTCAAAGAAAAAGACGTTATGATATGATTTAGTTCCCGCATAGGAAGTGAGCGCATGAAACTGATAGTAGGATTGGGAAATCCAGGTGAAAAGTATCAGAATACCCGGCATAACACCGGGTTTTTGACGCTGGATAGACTGGCTGATCATCTGGGTGTCAGTATCAACCGCAAGGCCTTCAATGCTCTGATAGGGAAAACAACCGTCGCCGGTGAACAGGTAATTCTGATGAAACCGCAGACATACATGAATAATTCCGGAGAGGCAGTCGGAAAAGCTGTCCGCTATTACAAGCTAGATCCGGAAAAGGATGTACTTATCATCTACGATGACATGGACCTGCCTGCCGGAAAGATCAGATTGCGTGAAAAAGGCAGTTCAGGCGGGCACAATGGCATTAAGAGCATAATCGCCCACCTGTCAGGTAAGGATTTCTGCCGTATCAGGGTCGGAATCGGGCATGAAGGAAACGATACCATCGATTATGTGCTCGGAACGAGTCACGGTCCGGAAAAAGAAGCCTGGACGGATGCCATGGACCGGGCCAGTTCGGCTGCAGAGGATTTCATCCGCGAACCTTTCCAGAAAGTCATGAACAAGTATAACGTCTGAATCGTAATGAGGCCTGTATCTTTCAGGACGAGGAAGATTAATGATAGATTTATGGCAATTGCTTAAGGATGACGCCGCCGTACAGGCGCTAAATTCCCACACGGAAGGATTGTCATCCCTCACACCAGGAGCTGAATGTCTGGTCATAGCGACCGCATTCAGGCAGAAACCGCGGAATATCGTGGTTGTAAAGAACAATCTGTACACAGCACAGCAGCTTTACCGCAAGCTGACCCCCCTGCTTCAGGAGGATGTGCTGATTTTCAACGTGGAAGAATCGTTAAGAGTGGAGGCCATTGCTTCCACACCGACGATGTATGCCCGTCAGATGGAAACACTGGCTGACATTGTCCTAAATAATAA
>JAFWJY010000183.1 GCA_017514525.1 Solobacterium sp.
TGTTTCGGGTTATTTCTTTGCCTGAATCTGATCAAGCACGGCTGAGAATTCGGCAATCAGCGCGATACTGATGAGAATTCCGCCTAATATATCGGTAAACCAATGAACGCCGGAGAGAAACCTGCCACCAACGATCACGATCATATTGATGATGCAGAGGACATGCAGGACTTTGACTGCAGTCTGGTTTTTGACGTATCGGTCAACGAGAAGATACGCACTGCCCATGACCGTGCATCCCAACATGGAATGGGAAGACGGGAAGGACGATTCCGGCAGTACCTCCCCCGGCATGATCACCGGTCGATAGTTGATTGCCACTTTGTTAAAGAATACATACAGGAAGCCAAGAATCACATACAGGCCGCCCAGCACCAACAGTTCCCGATCCACTTTCATCAGCTTTTTGCGCTGAATCCATTGTACGAGCCCCATGATGGCAAACACGGCGACAACTCCGATCGCAAGAATCCCGCCGATTTCCGTAATCGTATAGATGCCCTGGTTTATACCAATCGCATCATGAATCGCCTGATTCAGATGGGAAAGGCCAATAGAGGTTCCATTCGGCCCGATCGGCGCGACATCCACTGTTTTTATCAGGATCACGAGGATTACGGTCAGCACTGCAGCCGCAATCGCAATCCGCTGTTTCGTTTTTGTTTTCATAGATAAATCCCTTTCTTTCCAACGCACTGCTCCATTGTATGGCAAACTTCTGAAAAATGGGCAAGAACCTGTTCATTTTCCAGAAAAAGACTGCCGGATCAGGCAGTCGCTTTTCTCAGTCCTTGGTGTTGATTTCAACGATCGCCGGCAGGATCATCGGCCGCTTGCCGGTTTCCTTCATAACATAGCGGGCAATCTTTTCTCTTGCCTCAGCGCGGCATTCAAGATTGTCATAGCGCTTTTCCGCCACCGCATCATTTATGACATGTTCCATGATCGTACCGACTTCCCGGATGATGTAATCCGCATCCTTGAGGTAGATTACGCCGCGGCTCTGTACATCCGGTCCGCCAATGATTTCCTTTGTCGCATGGTTGACCACCACGCCGACAACAATGGCGCCATCCGTACTCAGTACTTCACGGTCTTTCAACACCATGCCCTGCGCATCCAGACTGTCTCCGCCGGATACCATGACATCTCCAACCGGAACGGTTTTCATATCCCGCTGCAGCTGACCGGAATCAATGCAGGCAATCTGCCCATTCTCCAACACAATGATATTGTTGGCCGGATAGCCCATTCCCAGGGCAATATTGGCATTGGATATCAGCTGCCGGTATTCTCCCTTGACAGGCACATAATACTGCGGGTTCAGCAGGAAGATCATCATCTTGAGATCTTCGATGGACGCATGCATAGAGAATGTTCTCCGGGTGTCAATGCCAAATACATGCGAGGTTTCCTTATACAGATCATCCTCCATGTAGGACGCATTGCGTTCCGTACCCGGAACGGCCGGAGAGGCAATGATCACGGTATCAGTATTGCGCAGCTGAATCACTTCATCTTCACGAATGGCGATCTTATGCACTTTGCGGAAGATCGTGCTTCCGGTGCCACCAATGATCACAACGACATTATCCAGTGTGTTGTCAAAGTTCTGCGGCGCAATTTCCAGGCCTGCCGGAATGCGGTAATAACCGAGATCTGCCATATCTCCCATGAGATTGCGCAGCTCTTCATCGTAAATCATGATCTTGCGGTTGAACTTGTTGGCAAGTTCAATCAGTTCAATGATGCGGTACAGATTCTGGCTGTAAGCCGTGCAGACAATCCGTCCTTCCGCCGAATCAAAGATCGGTTCCACCTGTGAGGTGATGCGATGATTTGGAGAAGAGTGACCTTCTCTGGTGGATCCGACGGATTCCGTCAGGAGTGCCAGCACCCCGCGGCGTCCGATCTCCGTAACATCATTCAGGTCAAAGCGGAACGCATCCTTTTTGACGTCATAGTCCACGATAAACTCACTGGAATACACCACATAGCCATCCTCGGTGCGGATCGCAAGACCAAATCCATCTGCGATGGATTGCGTCGTGCCAAACGTACGGATCTCTGTTCCATCGATCTTGAAATTGGTGTTGCGGCGGATCCGGTGAATCTCAAGGTCTTTCAGACCCTCCCTGCGGCAGATCCGTTCAAAGATTCTGGCCGTCAGCGGCGCGGTGTAAATCGGGAACTTGGCCTGCTTCAGAAGCTGTGCCAGCGCACCCATGACATCATCATGGCCATGCGTCACAAAGATTCCCTTGACCCGTTTCTGATTCTCAATCAGATATTGAAAATCCGGCACAATCATCTCAATGCCGAGCTGCTCATCCGATGTCGGGTAACGCAGCCCGCATTCAATGACAAATATGTCTTTATTATTCTCAACGACATACATGTTTTTGCCGTCTTCGTCTAAACCTCCAAGCGCAAAAATACGCACTTTTGCCATACTATTATCCTCCGTTATCGTGATGCCTGATGCACTTATTATAAATAAATTCTTTTAAAGACAAAAGACCGGAACGCAAGGTTCCGTATCCTTTTTTTTACTGCACTGCTTCTCCATCCAGACTGAAGCTCTTGGCATCCGTAATTCGCACATCGACGATATCGCCTTCCTGGATCCCTGTTCCGGTGAAGTTGACCAGCCGGTTTTCTTCACTGTAACCCGCCAGGACATTCGCGTTCTTGCGGCTTGGACCATCACACAGTACCTTAAGCACCGTTCCTACCGTCGCTTCATTGTTCTCTCTTGCATAGGTGCCGATCCGCTCATTCAGAATCGCAAGCCGTTTCTTCTTTTCTTCGAGACTGACATCATCTTCCATCCGGGCAGCAGGCGTGCCTTCCCGGGGGCTGTAGACAAAGGTAAAGGCACTGTCAAACCGGCAGTAATCAACTAGCTTCAGGGTCTCTTCAAACTGTTCGGTCGTTTCCGAAGGAAAACCGACGATCAGATCCGTCGTAAACGTAATTCCGGGGATCTTTTCCTTCATCCGGTCATACAGTTCATAATACCGTTCGATCGTATAGCCCCGGTTCATTTTCTTTAAGATCTCATTGGATCCGGACTGCACCGGCAGATGAAGGGCTGGCATGATGTTCGGATATTCCTTCATGACATCGATGGTTGTCTCACTGTAATCCCTTGGATGGCTGGAATAAAACCGGATGCGTTCGATTCCGGTCTCTGCCGCCTTCCGCAGCAGATCGGTAAAGCCATCCTGCAGACCGAGATCCTTGCCATAGGCATTCACGTTCTGCCCTAACAATGTAACTTCCCGAGCACCCAGGGCTTTGACTTCTCTGATCTCGTTCAGAATGTATTCTTCCTGCCGGCTGCGTTCCTTCCCGCGGGTATATGGAACAATACAGTAGGTGCAGAACTTATCGCAGCCATACATAATATTCACAAATGCTTTATGCGTACGGGTGCGCTGCACCGGCATGCCTTCCACAATCGCGCCGGTTCCCTCTGATACCACTTCAATCGTGCGTTCGCCATTCATCGCCTTTTCCAGCAGCTGCGGGAACTGCCACAGGTTGTGTGTGCCAAACAGCAGATCGATCTGCCGGTAGCGTTCCGCGATCAGGGCAACCATATCCGCTTCCTGCGCCATACAGCCGCACAGCGCAAAAATCTTTTCCGGATGCCGCTGCTTCAGAGGTTTCAGTGCTCCGATTTCACCAAGCACATGTTCTTCTGCAGCTTTGCGGACGGCACAGGTGTTGAAGATCACAACATCTGCAGCTTCCGCTTTATCCACTTCCAGAAAACCCATCCGCTCCATCATTCCGGCCAGTGTTTCCGAATCACGCACATTGGCCTGGCAGCCATACGTACGAATGTAATAGGTTTTCCCATGCCCCAGAAAGCGCAGGTCTTCCCGCATGGTATACGATCTCCGTTCCGCGCTGCCAACGCGATTCCGTTCCGCAGCACGATCCGGCAACTGATAGTTTTTTTCCATAGAACTCCTTTACAGCGCGTACATTATAGCAGAACACAAAAGAAAAACCGGTATTTCACCGGTCTTTCGTACATGGTTTGGCTGAAATTACTCGCCTTCCTTAATTGCGCCGACAGGGCATGTGCCAACGCAGGAAAGACAAGAAATGCATGTATCAGCATCGCACTCGGACTTACCCTCGTTATCAAGACTGAGAGCAGAAACCGGGCATACTCCTACGCATGCGCCGCAGCCGATGCAATTGTCCTTATCAACAACTACTGCCATAATGTTCTCTTCCTCCTACACGGGAATTATATCACCTGCATTTTTGGTGTTCAATAAATTGGCAGCACATAATTATGTGATTTTTCACACAGAAAAAGGAACCTGCGATCAGCAGATTCCCCTGTTGTTATGCATGATTACGGTCGTTCCTGAATTCTGTGAATCGCCATGGCACGGCCGGTCGCTTCGTCAATCTCAAGGAGCACGCCGCAGATCACCGCCGGTGCCTCAGATGGCTGATAATGTGTTGCGATGCCATCAAACCGGCGCTGAATCACTTCATCTGTGTCCCGTCCGAGAATCGAGTCAAACGGCCCGCACATTCCTACATCCGTAATATAGGCACAGCCATGATAGATCTGCTCATCCGCAGTCTGTACATGCGTGTGTGTACCAATGACGGCACTTACCTGTTCACAGAACACCCGCAGGAACAGTTCTTTCTCACTGGTGGCCTCCGCGTGGAAGTCAACCAGAATGATGTCCGCATCGATGGTTTCCAGAATGTGATCCATGGTGGCAAAGGGATCGGAAAGGTCCCCATCCATGAATACGGTTCCCATCAGATTAATTACCGCAATGCGCGTTCCATGGCATTCCCGTACGATCCAGCCCGGTCCGACGGAATAACTCATCAGATTTGCCGGACGGATCAGGTTCGGGCAGTCCTGCCACTTCGCAAGTATTTCAGATTTGGAGAAGGCATGGTTTCCAAGGGTGATCACATCCGCACCGCAGCCGATCAGCTGACGGTAGATTGAAGATGTAATGCCTTTCCCATGCGCCGCATTTTCCCCGTTGATGATGGTAAAGTCCGTTGCTGTTTCTTCCCGCAGCGAACGCAGTCTTGCGGCAAGCGCATCCCTGCCGCTGCGCGCTGTCACATCACCGAGGAACAGAATCTTCATAACGGTTACTGTGCCAGTTCCTGAACACGTACTTCGCGGATCAGTGTCACTTTGATCTGGCCCGGATAGGTCATTTCATTTTCAATCCGATCCTTGATGTCATGGGCAACTTTGACCATCGTCTCATCGTTGATCTTCTCCGGCTGAACCATGACGCGAATCTCACGGCCTGCCTGCATTGCATAAGTTCTCTCAACACCCTTATGGGAATTCGAGATTTCCTCGAGCTTCTCAAGACGTTTGATATATGCCTCGGCAGATTCTCTGCGTGCACCGGGACGAGCGGCAGAAACTGCGTCTGCAGCCTGTACCAAAATATCAAGTACACTGGAAGGATCAACATCACCGTGATGAGCTTCAA
>JAFWJY010000012.1 GCA_017514525.1 Solobacterium sp.
TAACACTGACTATCGTCAGTTTATTCCTTTTGGAATCGACGTTTTTCGTTGCTTAATTCCTGTTCAGTTTTCAAAGATCGCTCGCCCCTCACTCTCGTGAGGCGCAATTCAAGATGTTACCATCTCTCTTTTTCCCTGTCAACACTTTTTTTCAACTTTTTTACAAGTTTTTTCGGTGGTGACTGATCCGCTGTTCAATGGCCGTCGCTTTCACAGTGCGTATCATTGCCGCGGGTTTACAAAATATCACATTGATTTTTCGTTTGCAAGTACTTTTTGAAAAAAGTTTTGTGAAATTTTTACCCCGCTGTCGACATCATATTCTGATAGATTGCGTAATACTTCTCAATACACTCCTGGTTGAACGGATCTTTTGCCAGATCCATATCATCAATCAGCTCATTAACGGTTCGTTCTACAATGTTCATTACCTTCTTCGGATAATGCATGTCTCTTGCATGCATGTTGTACTCGTTTTCATCCAGAATCTGATAGGAAAGATCCGGATACAGTTTCACATCCAGGTCATAATCAATGTTCTTGATTGCCTCACCGTCAAACAGACTTGGTGAAGCGAGATTGCAGTAATAATAGATTCCTGCTTTTCTCAGCATTGCGATGACGTTATACCAGCGATGTGTCCAGAAGAAGCAGACGGCAGGTTCACGAGTCAGCCATTTCCTTCCGTCTGACTCAATTACCCATGCTTTATTCGTTACTGTAACGAACCGGTCATCGGTTGCCTCCAGCACGTGCGCTTTGCACCAGGTTCGATGAAGGCTCCCATTGTGTTTATAACTCTGAATAAATACTTCAGTATTTACTTCAGGCAATAGATTTGAATACTCATTAGTCGACATGGCTCTCATTTTACTACCAGTGCCTTCTTTTGATAATAAAAAGAGTTCCATATCGTGGAACTCCGTAACAATCAGCTGTTTGTTTTGGGAAGAACTCTGGCCGCCAGCATCGGAACTACAATCGAGCAGACAATCATCGTCACCAGGTTATATCCAAGATTGTAGGTCAGCGAAAACGACCACGCCTCAACGCTTCCCGCCGCTGTTCCCTCCGCCCAATAGTAAGCACCGGAAATTACGGTTGCGAAATACTTCAGGAAGAATGCAGGAATAATACCGAAATATCTCTTTCTCTTAATGTAATAGTACGAAATCGCATAGGTCGCTCCAGAAAGCATTATTGCCGAAATCACTGACACCGCATTTATACCGAAGCTCAGAAGAATGCCGGCGAAAAGAAGAACTGCACGAAGTATCGATACAAACATCTGATTCTTCGGGGCTAAATTAATGTAATGAATATGAAGAGAAGACAGGCCAATAAAAACCAGCGGCAGTACATAGTCCAGCGCTATCTGCAACGGATGTACAAAATACATCGGAAACCCCAGGACGATGGTAATCAGCCACGAAAGAATCGCAACCGCAACACCGCCCTTCCATTTAAGATGATACGACGCAAGACATACCGCAATCAGTTCAAGCTCAATACTGCCGCCATTGGGCATGTTAAGGAACGGAATGAAATTGCCTACGTACTTGAGCACAACATACATTGCAACATAAAGCGCAATGTAAGAAAGATTCTTGATCTTGTTTCTGTTTGACATAAAAAATACACCTCCGTTTGTCTGAAGGCGTAAGGAATCAAAACATTCTGAACTCCCTACGCTAGCATTAACTAGATCAGGTGATAAGGGTTATTCTCAGCTTTGCAGCACCCCTGTTCACGTGGCTATTATAGCACAGACTATATGTGGTAAATTTAATGATATGGAAAACTTATTTATTAAACAGGCAGAAGGAATTCTTGAGGAGCCGGATCTGATTGCCGCGCTGTCAAATCTCAGTGCCTTGATTATGGAGTCATTTGACCAGCTGAACTGGGCAGGTTTCTATTTTGTTAAAAATGGAGAACTGGTTCTTGGCCCGTTTCAGGGAAAAGTCGCATGCACGCATATCCCTTTTGACCGGGGTGTCTGCGGATTGACCTATCGCACACAGACCCCGCAGGTCGTTGATGATGTTCTTTCCACGAAAGATCATATTGCCTGCGACAGTGCCAGCCGCAGTGAATTATGCGTACCGGTTTTAGTTAATGGCTCCTGCGTACTGGAAATTGATCTTGATTCTCCAATCTGCTCCCGCTTTACTGAAGAAATGACCAATGATATCTGTGCTGTCGCAGCTCGTCTTGCCAATGCATGGGTCAATCACAACTGGACCGTTTGAGGCGGTCCTTTTTGTTTCAAAAAAATAAGCAGGACCCTCCTGCTTATCGATATAAGTCATATACAACATTTTTCTCAAAAAACGCAGTCGCTTCATCAACAGCCGCATTTACAGGGAACAGCTGAATCCTGCAGCCATTCAAAACCGTTTCCCGGATCAGATTTTTACGATCCATCTCCGGTTTGATTTTTTCAAAATCATCGCTGTTGATATCCAGATCCAGATATTTTTTCCATCCTCTGCGCCCATCAATCAATGTACATGCATTCTGAACAATGATTGGTCGGCATTCTGTACGATATTCCGCAAGATGCAGACAGGTTGCTTTTGTAAAATCAACACCAATTAACAGCACATGCCCTTTCAGCTCGTACAGTCTTGCGACCGGTGATTCTTCTGCCAGCGGGAAATGCAGGGACTGCCGGTTGCACAACACTCTTGCATATCTTCCCCATGCCGCAAACGAAGTAGTCGGATGGTTGGAGCTGATGACACCCGGCCGATGCCGGAAGTTTTCAGCCACACGACCCATACAGCACAGATCGCTTGTTTCCGGATTATATGCAGGCATGTTATCCCGAATATCATCCCAAACACTCGGGCTGGCCGGAGGATTTACCCATGTTGATGGATCAGTATTATCTGTTGTCTGGGTCGGCATCAGAATCGTTCCGCCTTCGGTAATAATTTCCATCAGCGCGTCTACAACGGTTCTTGCTCCGCCAGTCAGATATCCAAGGGAAGACAGTGACGCATGCACTTCGACGTTCATATTCTGGCCAAGACCAACATATCGGAGTGCTTTAATCAGAGTTTCCTTCGATACAACAGATTCAATTTTATTCGTTTCTTTCTGACTCATTTGCACAACTCACTGTAAGCTTTGGCAATTTCTGTTCCAACTGCCGCATTGTTAAATACCAGTTGAATATTGGATGCAAGAGATTCTCCGCCTGTGATCTCCGCAATACGTGCAAGCAGGAATGGTGTGCATTCCTTTCCCTTGATTCCTTTTTCATCCATTTCCTGAATTGCCTGATCGATTACAGCGTTAATCGATTCTGCCGGAATGGAAAACTCTTCCGGAATCGGATTTGTAATCAGAATACCACCAGTCAGCCCCATCTCATGCTTGGCCAGAACAATACGCGCAGCATCTTCATAATCATTGAGACGGCAATCCACTTTCAGTCCGCTGGATCTGGTATAAAACGCAGGAAGTTCATCGGTCTGAAAGCCCAGTACCGGTACACCTTTGGTCTCGAGCACTTCCAATGTTTTTGGAAGATCGAGAATCGCCTTGGCACCGGCGCAGATAACCGTAACATCTGTTCGTCCAAGCTCTTCCAGATCCGCCGAGATATCAAACGTGCTTTCTGCTCCGCGATGCACGCCTCCAATACCGCCTGTCACAAAGAACTTCACGCCGCCCATATGCGCCAGGATCATTGTCGTCGCAACTGTTGTTGCACCCCAGCTCTTACGAGCACGTATAACCGGCAGATCTCTACGCGAGACTTTCGGAATCGACATTCCCCGTTTTCCGAATGCCTCGATTTCTTCCGTGGTCATGCCAATCACACCAATGCCATCAATAATGCCAATCGTCGCAGGAACACCGCCGTGTTCACGGACAATTGCCTCAACTCTTAATGCCGTTTCCACGTTCTGCGGATACGGCATACCATGTGAAATAATCGTACTTTCCAACGCAACAACAGGCCTGTTTTCCTTCAACGCCTGCTGTACCTCCGGATTGATTCTGACTGTATCCATTGTTAAACAATCTCCTGATGAAACAACATCGTAATTTTATCACTGCGTTTTAGCTAGTTGTAGAGTTTTCTGACACCCTTCATCGCAGCTGTCAGATTATGTGTAACCCGATCAACCTGTTCCGGTACATAACTGCCCGATTGCAATAATTTGATCGCGTCTGTAAGTGCTTTTTTGAATTCCGCACGTGCCTTGGCATCCCCGCCTGAAAGGTCAATCCCGTTGCAGGACTGTATTACTTCATTGAGGACAATGGCCTTCTTGCTGACTTCAAACGATTCCTTAGTTCGTTTCAGCAGATCTTTCATCTTCCAGTTTGAATTGATATCTGTACGCATTACTTTAACACCGTCAAATTCCGCCCCCATTCGCCGCAGAAGATCCAGTGTGCTTAGTACTCCATTCAAATCAAAACCATCAAATATCATGAAACTTTGCTGGATTTCCTGATGACGTCCGTCAAAATCCTCTTCCGCATTAAATACGGAATTGACTGTCTGGTCCAGTACATCATCTCCGATCACATAGGCCGCAATTCCCTGACGTTCCAGAATATTCTGTGTTTTATCTGCGTTTGGCTCATCCAAACCATATATCAATATTTTTCTCACATACTTATTGTAACGGATAAGACCATTTCTTTGGAAAATTTGACCGGTCATTTATCTATCCTTCCGAAAAGAAATCTACTAAACTAATAAATAGTTAGTAGATAATGGAGATTTCATCAAGATGAATATTTACGAAAGTGCAGAAGACTATCTCGAAGCGATTCTTATGATTCAGGAGCGAAATGGATATGTGCGTTCCATTGATATTGCTGAAGAACTGCAGTTTTCCAAGGCCAGCGTCAGCATTGCCATGAAGAAACTGCGTGAAAACGGATATGTTTCGGTTGATCGTGCGGGAAAGATCACCCTTTTGAAACCAGGTCGTGAAATCGCAGAGCGCATCTATGAGCGCCACAAGGTTCTGACTTCCCTGTTTGAGCGGCTTGGCGTCAATCATGACACTGCCGCAAAGGATGCGTGCAAGGTCGAACATGACCTCAGCCCGGAAACCTTCAACGCATTGAAAAGATTTTGCGAAAAAGGAAAGTAAGCCTGCAGATCCACCCTGCAGGTTTTATTTCACCTGCTGGTTGCTGTCCCATACCCGTTTGGCAAACCACGCGGTAAAGGCAGCCATAAGACCAATGATCAGTTCCGTTACAATTGCCGGAAACATCTGTGCGGCAATCACCGCAACAAAATCCACAAGCGCATGCAGCTCAACCGCAAGCAATAACAGTTTGCGGTCTTTTTTTGGATATTTGACGGAATAGAACACCAGAACAGAAAGTGCAATCTGGATTACCAGTGCGAAAATGCGTTCTGCAATCGATAAGAGAAATACCCATGGTGATGTGGTGCATAACTGGTTAATTACAGCTGTAATCTGCGTCAGCGCTTCTCCGCTCGCACCTGCTGTTAAGGCCTCTGCGCCCTGACTGTTTAATGTCAGAATCAGCACGAGATTATTCGCCATGGTAACCGCAAGCAGATTAAACATTTCACTGCCACCATGACCTGCACCATACATCCATGCAGTTCTGTCATCATCAAGATGACCCTTCAGAAATTTCGAGAAGGAGAAATATCTTGCCAGCTCTTCAAACAGCCCCGCAACGACACCGCCATAAACCGCATACAGAAAGAGATTATTCTGCAGCGCATTCCCAATCGGAGTACTCAGTACCAGCATATGAAACAGCCGCTCCAACACCATTGCGGACACCAGGAATGCCAGCCATCCGATAAAAAATGGTCGTCCGGACAGTTTCAGTTTCCGATTCAGATACAGAAACAATCCAACCGGAATTGCCGCACTCAGTATCATCACCAGAACAATGACAGCGATCGTCATTCCAGAAACACGATATTCCATATTGCCTTACCTCAACTCATTTTTTTATTATATGCTGATTTCCCATCGATCCGCTTCAGAAACGATACCGGCACTTCACGTGTCAGATAAATGCCATTTTCAGAGCGGAAAAATGAATATCCGTTCCGAGCCATTTCACCGGCAAGAACCAGATATACAACCGGTTTTCCATGCCGCTGTCCAACCATGCGTGCTGTCGCCGTATCCAATGACAGATGGACGTAAAGCCGGCTTTTTGGAAGCAGACCGTTCTGTTCAATCGATGCTGTAAACTTTTCTCCTGTGCCATGGTACAGCACTTCCGGAGGTTCACATGGTTTCAGTTCCACATCCACCGGTATGGAATGTCCCTGGTTGGCACGAATACGACTGTGCGTTTTGTCAAAGGAGTAGCGCTTCTTGGCGTCTGAATCCACAATCAGTTCCAGCTGTTCTCTGCTAAGCGATCTTGTCTGATTGACACCCGCAAGCAGTTCTTCAACATTCGCCCACCCATGTTCATCCAATGTTATGCCTGCAGCTTCGGGATGATGCCGCAGCAGAAAGGACAGGAACTTACTTGTTGTTTCCAGTTCGTTCTGCCTGCTCATTTCGAATTGCCTCACAAACACTGCGATCTGCTGGAAGCCAGTCGACGCTGTCCAGTTCCTCCGCTTTCAGCCAACGCGCGTCCATCGCCTCCAGCAGTTCCAGACTCCCTTTACGTATCGTCGCCCAAAAACAGCTCATGGATAAATGAAATGACGGATAGTCCTGTTCCACCTGTGTCAGAAACGATCCGACTTCGATTTCTGTATTGAGTTCTTCCTTTATTTCACGCAGCAGCGTTTGTTCAGGGGTTTCTCCCGGCTCCAGCTTTCCGCCAGGGAATTCCCACATGCCTTTAAATTCTCCATAACCGCGCTGCACCGCAAATACACAATCGTTTCTGCAAATTACAGCAGCCGCTACTTTGATTGTTTTATAGTCCTGTTTTGTCATTTGATTTGTCCCATTGCTATGATACAACACAATGTTTTTTACATGTTCCTGTCGCACAGGAAAGCCACGCAAAAACATGGCTTTCGTTAATTATATTGATGGTCAGAGTTCCGGCTGTATCTGATTATTTCCTGCAGGCTCAAAATGCCCTGATAATCGAGGTCGCAAACTGAATCAGGTCACCCCAGTTCAGATAAATCTCCAATACGATCTCAATCAGTAACAGTACAAGTATTACTGTCGCAACATCATACATTTCATTTGTTTTATTCATGGTCTTACACTCCTTCTCTTTCTTACGCTGTCTGCCGGGATTATCTGAGCCGGCATTCTGACCAGACAGGATTCCTGTTAAGCTCCCTGCACTATATAGACGGAGTGATATTTCGGTTTTAAACATTTTTCTAAGAAAAACTAAAAAAAGGAACCAAAACTCTTGATTCCTTGTGCCACCTAACTAAGAGAAGCCTTCAAAACATTTCTTTAATAGTTGAATGCGCCAAGTACTTCTTCAGCGAATGCGCGCGCTTTACGGACTTCCGTTTCTCCAGGCTTTCCTTTATTCATGAACAAAAACTGTCCCTTCAGATTCAGATGTCTGGGATAAACCTGTATGCCTTTATGCTCCAGCTGGTTGATTGCAAGCGCCATGTGATCCTTACCAGTCGCACTGGTACTGAAAACTGCCGCGCCAAGGATCGCATTGGCAGGAAGCTGATCCAGATAGTCCAACAGCACATTATCCGGCTTGCCTCCATAGATGCCCATGCCGATAAACAGCAGATCACTTGAAGTGATATTGTGCGGCGTCATAATATCGATTGCTTCAACCCCGCATATTTCAGCAATTGCCTCGGCAATCATTCTGGTGTTGTTTCCGCGGGAATGGTAAATAACGTTTACATTTGCCATTATTATCTTTAGAACCTTTCGGTGATTAATCACCCATGACTTTATTAATCAAGCTGTTTACGATCGCAAGCAGGATAGAAATCCAGATTGCCGAGCCAAAGGACGCAATCTGTGAACCGTCGCTCAGCCCAAATGCCACCCATAAAACAAATCCATTTACCACAAGGGAAAACAGTCCGAATGTCAGGAAGGACAATGGAGCCGATAATACCTTGAGCAGCGGCTTGATTGTACTATTTAATACAGTAAGCGCTAATGCTGTCACAATAACTGCCATTGTGTCATTGAATGAGATTGCACTAGAAAAGTAATCAACAATCCACAGAGATACTGCATTTACTAACCATAAACTAATAAATTTTTTCATAACGACTAAAGTTTACCACCTTTCACGTCAATTCCATTAACGATACATCCTATATTACAGTATTAAGCTTCGCTTTTTCATTTCGGAGGCTCCAGATGCTGGAAAAAGGATACAATTGCCGGCAAAAGAACTACAAGTCCCAATGCCGCAAGTGATACCCCATCCAGAATCGTTGTTCCAATATCCTGCGGCTTAGGTTTTTCCTTGGGTGGCTCCACCACGATATTCCGTTCCATTGGAGCACTCCCGATCGTTTCTCCATTCAATGAGAAGATCACTTCTGCAGTAATATCTTCCGGAACAGAGGAATCTTCATTATGTACAACAATTTCTGCACTCAGTTCAGACGGATCCAGTTCCTTGGGCATCAGAATACTGAAAGTGCTGTCGGATGTAAATACAACATCTGCCACATGTTTCTTCCCATCCTTCACTTCTACTGTACGTGAGCCGTAATCTTCCGGGGTAATTGTCACTGTCTGCGCATTCTCAAATCCATATTCGAAGATTCGTACGGTATCCTGGTATGCCGCGTCTGCTGTTTCTTCTCCAAGTACAACCGCCACAAGCGAAGTAGCACCGCGTCTGGCGCTGGCCGCAAGAGCGTAACCGCCACTTGTGGTAGATCCGATTTTTCCACCAGTCGCATCTTCATATGCATAGCTGCCGCTTCTGATCAGCTCACAGTCAGAGGCAATCACACGTGCCTGTGACTGTTTATTGGTTGGATTCATACTGTACGACGCGGCCGCAAAGATATCCTTGAACGTAGTATTCTTCAATGCTTTTCTTGTCAGCATCGCAAGATCATATGCACTGGAATAGTTTTCTGAGCTGGCAAGTCCGAACACGTTATCAAAATGGGTGTTTGCCAATTCCATTTCTGCTGCAGCAGAATTCATCAGCTCCACAAACTGGGTCAGTGATCCTGCCGTTTCTTCTGCCAGCATTGCGGTGGTATCATTCGCACTTGCCAACATGCTCGCATAGGCACAGTCCGCCAGGCTCAGTGTTTCTCCCTGCTGAATCCAGAGCACACCCTGATTGTGATCGTAACTCTGAAATGCAGAATCAGACATTGTCAGCTGACGATCCGATGGCAGTTTTTCCAACGCCAGATATACCGTCATGAGCTTTGTTAATGAAGCAGGGTCAGTCGGTGCCTCACTGTTTTTTTCATATAATACTTTCCCGCTGTCCATATCGAGCAATACTGCATAATTGGCTGCGAGATTTAAAACTTCCTGTGTCTCGGGTTCTTCTGTTTCCGCGGTCTCCGGCGAAGGCGTAGGCTCCGCAAACACGGATATACTGCATAAACAGAATAAAGAAATACCCGTCATGAGTTTTTTCAGCATACGGGTATTTTATCACTATGTACGTGTTTGTTCTGTGAAAAGAGACGTGCCAGTTTAGGCACTCCGGAAGCTTACCCTTCCTTCATCCGCAGTAAGCGCATCGCATTCAATACACACAGCATCGCCACGCCGGTATCCGCAAAGATTGCCCACCACATATTGGCAACACCAAATGCGCCCAGGATCAGTGTCAGTATTTTCACAGCGATTGCGCCATAGATATTCATATTCACAATGCGCAGAATTCGTTTTGATGCATCAATTGCCATCGCAACACCGTTTAGCTTATCATCCATGATCACGACATCAGCCGCTTCGATTGCCGCATCACTTCCCAAAGCTCCCATTGCCATGCCAATATCAGCTGCTGCCAATACGGGCGCGTCATTTACTCCATCGCCAACAAATACAGTTATGCCCCGTTCGCGATACTCTTTTACAATACGAACTTTGTCTTCCGGCATACAGCCACCGTGAATTTCACGGATTCCAAGCACCTGACCTGCTTTTTCTACAATGGACTGACTGTCACCAGACACAATCGCGGCAGCTACACCTTTTTTCTTCAACCGCTCTACAGCCATTCCGGCATCTTCCTTCAGCTGGTCTTCCAGAAGAATACAGCCTTCAAACCTGCCGTTCTTTGCGACATAGACAGAGGTGCCATCTGCTTTAATCTCATCATAGGCAATGCCGTTATCCTGCATCAGTTTATAATTCCCAGCCAGAATAACATCTTCCCCGCGTTTTACACAGGTTCCTCTGCCCGCAATTTCTTTCACATCCGCAAGTTTTGCAGGATCAGGTTCTGTTCCATAGGCATTTCGAATACCAGCCGCAATCGGATGTGTGGAATTCGCTTCCGCATAAGCTGCGTCTTCTAATGTCTCAGCTTCATCAGAGCTGTTTCTGATTTCACTGACTTTGAATACACCCTGTGTTAATGTACCTGTTTTATCCATCACAACCGTGTGTGTTTTGGACAGCGGTTCAATAATATTCGCTCCTTTTACCAGAATTCCTTTTCTGGAAAGGCCGCCGATTCCCGCAAAAAAGGAAAGCGATACAGAAATCACAAGTGCACATGGACAGGAGATAACCAGGAATGTACATGCACGATAAATACCGATGTTGATATCTTTTGTAATGATTGAAACGACCACCGCTACGATAACAGCAGCCGCAACAACCGCAGGCGTATACACTCTCGAAAACTTTGTGATGAAGTTTTCTGCATTTGCTTTATGACTGTCCTGGTTTTCTACCAGATCCAGAATGCGGGCAACCGTGCTGTCGCCATAGCACTTCGTAACTTCAATTTCCAAAACACCGGTTTCATTCACTGAACCGCTGATCACTTCATCCCCTGCCTCAACATCACGCAGGCGGGATTCACCAGTCAGCGATGACGTATCCAGAGAAGACGCACCGCTGCGGATGATTCCGTCCAGCGGGATGCGCTCGCCCGGGATGACACGAATCAGGTTGCCGATCACAACATCCTGTGGATTTACTTTTTTCCAGCCATCACCCGTTTTAACTGTCGCATAGTCCGGACGAATATCCATCAGCTCACCGATTGACTTACGAGAGCTGGCAACAGCACGGTCCTGGAAATATTCACCGATCTGATAAAACAGCATGACTCCTGCTGCCTCCCGGAAGTCTTTCAGATACATGGCCGCAAGTGTAGCGACAGACATCAGGAAATGTTCATCAAACAGTTGTCCTCTCCCGATTCCTTTTACAGCTTTCAGCAATACATCATATCCAAGCACCAGATATGCGGCGATTTCCAGAACAATCTGTACTGTTCCGGAAGTGAATAATCCAATCACAAACAGTACAGCTCCCACGATCAGACGTATCAGCATCGTCTGTTCCTGATCTTCTTCCAGATCCTCCGGTTTTCCCGCTTCATACGATGAAACGATCGCATCCGGTTCTTCCTTTGCGACCAGCTCCCGAATCATCTGTTCCATTTTTTCCGGATCATCACAATCATAGGTCAACGTACTGGTCATAAAGTTGAGACTGACATTGGAAATGCCAGGAATCTCTTTTATCTTATGTTCCAGATGAGCTGCGCAGTCCGCACAGTCTATCTGTTCAATGCGAAGCTTATATGCCGGTATTCCATCCATAGGATCTGATTCCTCATGATGGTGGTGTTCGTGATGGTGAGAATGGCCTTTGGACGTTAATACAGCTTCCGGTTCTTCTCTGCCAATCAGCTCACGCACCCGTGCCTCCATTTGTGCACCTTCATCATGATCACAATCATAAGTCAGCATGCTCTTCATGAAGTTCACAGAAACATTGGAAATACCTTCCAGTTCTGCAATCTTGCCTTCAAGGCTTGCCGCACAGTTTGCGCAATCCAGACCAGTCAGATCAAAACGGTATGTAGCTGTTTCCTCTTCCTCATGATGATGCTTACAGGAACAGTGTTCCTCATGGTGGTGTTCTTCACATGCATGTTCATGTTCATGATGATGAGAATGTCCTTTCGACGCTAAAACTGCCTCTGGTTCTTCCCTGGCAATCAGTTCACGCACCCGGGATTCCATGGATTTGCCTGCCTCATGATCACAGTCATAGGTAAGCGAATTCTTCATGAAATTAACGGTCACATTGGAAATACCATCCAGTTTTGCAATCTTGCCTTCCAGACTGGCTGCACAGTTTGCACAATCCAAACCAGTCAGGTCAAAACGATAGGTAGCTGTTTCACTCATATAGGTTCCTCGTCATATGAACGTTTGCTCATATGTTCCGATAAAATACTAACAATCCTATTAGATACTGTCAATACAGAAAAAAACATGTGTTCCAGGATTTGAACCACATGCCTTAATTCTTATCTTTCCGAAGAAGCTCTTCTTTGTTAATCAGCTGTGTAAGCTCTGTGCTTCTCAGCTTTTCTTCATATTCTTTTTCGGCTGCTTCCAGCTTTTTCAGCAGTGCATCAAGCTCATCATTTTTTGAGATTGCCATTCATTAACCTCCAGGACGATGATATTCTAGCACCATGTTTTTTTAATTCTACTCTTGAAATATCTGAATGCTTCGTTTTATGCATAAATATCACGTTTTTTGAAGATTATTTCCCGAGAAAGAAGCTCATTTTTCACTTCAGAACAGTCGGATAGTTGGAAATACAAGTTTTATTGGGCACCCAACTTGATCATCCACTATAAAAGGGAGCCATTTCTGACTCCCTGAAATGCAATACATTGAATTACTTCTTCTTGATGTTCTTGCGAATATCGAGTGCGACTGCAACAACGATGACAAGACCCTGAACGATGTAGTTGTAATACGGGTTGACACCGAGGAACTGCAGAACGATCTTCAGAAGTTCGAATACGAGGACACCGACAAGTACGCCCGGAACAGTACCGATACCACCGGTTGTGGAAACACCGCCAATCGTACAGCCGGCGATTGCTTCAAGCTCATAACCCATACCCATGGAAGCAGATGCACCACCGGACTTCGCTGCGAGCAGCCATCCAGCAATCGCATACATGATACCAGCTGTGATATAGATCAGCGTCAAAGACTGTGTCGTGTTAACACCGGATACTTCCGCCGCAATTTCGTTGCCGCCGATTGCATACATGTATTTACCATGACGTGTCTTGTTGTAAAGGAACCAGAAGTACAGACCGAATCCTGCCGCAACAAACAGCAGGTATGGCAGGTTGAAGCCAGCTGAGCTTCCGATACGTCCCGTAATCAATTCTGTGAATCCCTTCTGGAAGCCACCAATCGGCTGAGCATCTGTCAGAACCAGGCAGCTGCCATAAACGATTGTCTGCGTACCAAGCGTTGTGATGAACGGAGGGACTTTCAAACGGGAAATGATTGTACCGTTAACAAGACCAATAATTGCGCCAACAACAACGACGATAATCAAAGCGACCCACATATTGAATTCCGGAAGCGACTTAAACGCACGGCTTGCATAATCCGCTCTCTGAACGAGAATACCGGAAAGACATGCCGCGAGACCTACCTGACGTCCGGCGGAGAGGTCCGTACCTTTTGTAATAAGACAGCCGGATACACCGAGCGCAATCAGAAAGCGGACAGCGGTGTTGGAAATCAGGTTACTTAAGTTGTTCCAAGAAAAGAAGTTCTTTGTGGTAAATCCGACGATGATGGAAACGACGACCAGCATCGCAACAATTGGATTACCCTTTAAATAGTCAATAATTTTTTTCATGATATTCTATCCCTCACTACGATTCAAATTGCGTTGCTAATTCCATGATGTTTTCCTGTGTTGCATCTTTACCATCGATAAAGCCTGTAACACGACCATCACACATAACCATGATTCGGTCAGACATACCAATCAGTTCTGCCATTTCAGAAGAAATCATGATAATGCTCTTACCCTGCTTTGCAAGGTCAGCAATGATACAGTAGATTTCATACTTTGCACCGACGTCGATACCTCTTGTCGGTTCATCCAGAATAAGTACATCCGGATTATTTGCCAGCCAGCGGCCGATCAGAACTTTCTGCTGGTTACCACCGGACAGCGAACCAATCGGTGTCTTACTGGATGGTGTCTTGGTATTCATCTTCTCGACATTATCCTTAACGAGTGCTTCGATTTTCTTCGTATTCAGAATAATACCGTGTTCCACGTAATGATTCAGTGAGGCAATGGAGATATTATCCGCAACGGACAGAACAGACATGATACCAGTTCCACGGCGGTCTTCTGTCAGCATCGCAATACCATTGTCAATTGCGTCCTTCGGCTTTGTGATATTCAGTTCCTTGCCCTTGTATTTTACTTTGCCGGAAACCTTGGAGCGGATTCCAAAGAGGCCTTCCATCAGCTCTGTACGCTGTGCACCAACAAGACCTGCAACACCGAGGATTTCTCCCTTGCGGACATTGAAAGTGACATGTCGGAAACTCTTCGGGTTAATAGATGTGAAATCTTCTACTTCAAATACTACTTCACCCGGCACATTTTCAGTCGGCGGGAAGAGATTTGTAAGTTCACGGCCTACCATCTTGGTGATGATGAAGTCGGTCGTAAGTCCCTTTGCTTCCCAGGTACCAATGTACTGGCCATCTCGCATGATGGTAACCTCATCGCTGATGCGAAGAATTTCATCCATCTTGTGTGAGATGTAAACAATTGCAACACCTTTGGCTTTGAGATCTTCAACGATTCGGAACAGTGCTTCAACTTCATTCTGTGTTAAGGATGAAGTCGGCTCATCGAGAATCAATACGCGGCAGTTAGCGGAAACTGCTTTAGCGATTTCGACGGACTGCATCTGTGAAACACTGAGTTCCCCTACTTTCGTATGCGGATCGAAATCCATCTTTACTTCTTCCAAAACACGTTTCGCATCTGCATACATCTTGTCATGATCGACGACTTTGAACGGGCCAAATGATTTCAGCGGATAACGGCCAAGATAGATGTTCTCGCCAATCGTCCTGGCCGGAATCGGCTGCAATTCCTGATGCACCATGGCGATACCTTTTTCCAAAGCATCCATCGGATTATGAATCTCTGTTTTAACGCCATCAATGTAAATTTCGCCTTCATCCATTGAATAGATGCCGAACATGCACTTCATCAGCGTAGACTTGCCAGCACCGTTCTCCCCCATCAGGGCATGAACCGTACCAGGCCTTA
>JAFWJY010000184.1 GCA_017514525.1 Solobacterium sp.
GTTCCCGATGGCAGAAATGGCGTCCTCGAACGGACTCGAACCGTTGACCGTCCGCTTAGAAGGCGGAAGCTCTATCCAGCTGAGCTACAAGGACAGCTCAATTACTATAGCAAATCCACCCTGCTATTTCAAGGTACTCCATGTCTTTCGGAAAACACGAATGTCACTGCCTTCCAGTTCCACCAGCATGTAGGAAGGCGCTGTTCCATCGCGGTTGTGCCAGACGCTTCCAGGATTCAGGCAGCGCACACCGTCAATCGTTTCATCCGCGTAGATATGTGTATGTCCAAACAATGCAATATCGCACTTCTTTTCGTTTGCACGCTTGGCGAGATACTGATAGGAGCCAAAATAAACCAGGCGTGTGCCATGGGTCAGATAGATGCGATGAGCTCCTACTTCCAACACAAGTTCCTCTGGTACATTGTAAAAATCATTATTGCCGCGGACCTGAGCATACGGGCCATAGTCCCGTACAGGCTGACGACTGTCTCCGCAATGGAAAAAGTAATCCACATCCGGAAACATCGCAGGCAGTTCCCGAATCGGTTCCATGTCACTGTGATTATCCGATACCACAAGTATCTTAATCAGGCTCGCATCTTCCATATCGGCATTATACAGGGAAACTATGGAAAACAACGAACAAAAAATACTATAATGAGCCCAGGGAGTTCACCGTTATGATTAATCTGTATCCATGGAACCTGTATCTATTCCTGGCTGCCATAATTGGCACAATTGCAGTTCTGGTCACCTTAGGCAAACCATTGCTTAAACTGAAACAGACAGCAGACGTGCTGTTGGAAAAACTGGGACCGATTGAAAAGAATACAGCTGCGCTGAAGACAAAGACCGATCAGGTTTCCAGCATTGGAAAGAATCTGCTGTCCAACGCCAAACTGGTTCTGACCAGCTATATCCTGCTCAGGGCATTACGCAAACAGGATCCAGCGGAACCTATGGATTCCGACCGTAAACCCCGTAAGCTGAAAGTCGCACGAAAAGGTCTCAGTTCCCGTGACCTAGACCTGATCAAAACCATTCAGAAGTTTTAAAAGAAAAGCTCATGCGAGCTTTTTTACTTAAGTTGTGCTTTATAGCGGGCAAAGGTAAGACCGCTGTCATGAATCGTCTTGGCAAGATCCACACCGACATACCGATAATGCCATGGTTCTGTCTGGTGCCCGGTCAGTTCCTCATCCCCTTCATTCCAGGTCTGCAGGAAGCCGTACTTCCATGCGTTTTCCTCCAGCCACTGCGACTGAACCGTTCGGGAAAAATCTTCATCCGCGATGCCTTCTACTGAGAAATCCACCGCAAGCCCGAGCTGATGTTCATCATGCCCTGCCTTGGCAATATAATACGGTGTCTGATCTGTCAGTTCATTGGCTTTTGCGTCATACGCCTTCTTCTGCTGCACAAAGGAAACATACCCGCTCTCTACCTGCAGACCAGCGCATGCATGTGCATCCGAGAAGGATGCGGTCAGTCCGCCGCACAGGGATAAAAGCGGCTGCTGCAGCGCTTCATTCACCTCAATCCGCTTCCCGTCTTTTGTCGGGATGTCTTCACTGAGATACTGTACAGTCGGCTTGCGGGTGCTGATCGTGTGGGTGCCATCCAGATACGTATCCGGATTCATCGCGTATGGCACAAGCTGAGCGTCATTCAGTTCATTGTTGATGTAATACTGGACATCTTCATAACGGTAATTGCCGTTCATCAGATAGGTCTCCAGCTGTTCCGTCGTCATATAATTGCGGGTCTCTTCCACCATTTTGACAATGTTGGCCGGGCTTTTGTCCCACTGGCTTTCGGAGAGTCTTTTATATTCAGAAGCGTGATAGATGGAAAAACCATCCTCCTGGATATAAGCGATAAACATGTTGGGTGGAATTGAATACTCAATGATATATTCAATTTCCTCCTGCGTCAGGTATTCCCGGATCAGCTTCCGGCTTTTTTCATCTTTATAGGGGTAGCGTGCCAGGGAGTCGTAATGAAGATTCAGCAGTTCCAGACACCATACCGAAAACAGGACAAGCATGCATACGAATACCATTGTCCACTGCTTTTGTTTTTTTCCGTTTAATGTCGAAGTATCTAGCATCTTCAGCATTATATCATTCCTCATGGAGCGCTTCATAAACATTATGAGCAGCTTCTGCCGGGATCACGGCAGCGATTTCCTCTTCACTGGCTTCCTTCAGCGCGGTAAAGCTGCCGAATGTCTTCAGCAGCAGCTTCTTTCGCTTCGGTCCGATTCCCTCAACTTCATCCAGCAGTGAGCGGGTCTGCGCTTTGGAACGAAGCTTGCGGTGATAGCTGATCGCGACCCGGTGCACTTCATCCTGCATGCGGGTAAGCAGGAAAAACAGTGCGCTGTCTTTAGGGATATCAAAGGTTTCTCCGTCCGTATCCATAAGCGCGTTCGTATTATGATGGTCATCTTTGACCAGGCCCATGATCTTGATACGGGATGAAAGATCCAGGCTGTCGAGAATTTCCTTTGCGGCTTCAATCTGTGTCCAGCCGCCGTCGACGAGAATGCCATCCGGCAGATGTCCGTTGTCTTTTAACAGACGAAAATATCTGCGGTATACGACTTCCTTCATCGAGTCCACATCACTGTTGCCGGTATGAAGTTTATACAGCCGGTAATCCTTACGGGATGGCAGACCGTCTTCATAGACGACACAGGAGGCTACAGTAAACGTACCGGAGATATGGCTGTTATCGAACAGCACCACCCGGTTCATTGGCCGCCCTGCCAGTTCCGACAGCTTCTGCTGTGCTTCCTGAGTTGCGCTTTCCTGCCGCTCTACCACATCAAACTTCAGATCCAGCTGTTTTTTGGCGTTATCCGTACACATTTCAATCAGTCGTCTGCGATAGCCGCGCATCGGCTGTGTGACATCCGATTCCAGTACGCTGGATAGCTGAGCGACTGCATCTTCACTCAGCGTTGCCGGTACGCATACCCGCATATGCGGATGGTTTTCGTAATACTGTAATACAAATGTCAGGAATTCTTCTTCCGCGTCACCATACAGCGGTGACAGACGGAATTCTTTGTTCAGCACAACGCCTCTGCGTACCAGAAAACCGGTAACCGCAATATAACCTTTATCGGTATACCAGGAAAAGACATCAAAGTTATTTGATGACCCTTTCTCAATATTCTGGGTATCTGCCGTTACGGAATGAATGCTGGTAAGCAGATTCTTGTATTCCAGCGCTTTTTCAAATTCCAGGTTCTCGGATGCCTTCTGCATCTTCGCAGTCAGGTCCGCAATCACTTCGCCGGTATCCCCATTCAGAAAGGACGCACACTGATCGCCCATTGTTCGGTAGACTTCCGGGTCCACCTCATACTGGCACGGGCCGAGACACTGTCCCATGTGATAGTAGAGACAGACTTTATCCGGCAGATGCGTGCACCGGCGGAACGGATACAGCGACTGCAGCAGTTTCTGGGTGGTTCTTGCGGCGGTCGCATCCGGAAACGGTCCGAAGTATCTGGCTTTGCGGTCTTTTTTCATATCACGGGCAATGAGCAGCCGCGGCCAGGTTTCATTTGTCAGTTTGATATACGGATAGGAACTGTCATCCATAAACTGAATGTTGTATTTCGGGCGGTACTTTTTGATCAGGTTGATTTCCAGTACAAGCGCTTCTGTTTCACTTTTGGTCACGATGAAATCGAAGTCCTCGATTTCAGATACCAGTTTCGTGGTCTTGAAATCATGGGCTCCGGTGAAATACTGGTTGACCCGGTTATGAAGATTCTTTGCCTTTCCGACATAGATGACTTCGTTATGAATATCCTTCATCTGATAGCTTCCGGGTTCATTTGGCAGATTTGCCAGTTTCGCTTTTAAGTATTCTTTGTCCATCAGTCTTTCATTGTCACAACGGTTGCGCCGGTGCCGCCTTCATTCGGCATTCCATAACGGTAGCTGTCTACCGAGCGGTCTTTCGCCAGCATCTCCTGCACTATCTTGCGCAGGGCGCCGGAACCGTCTCCGTGAATAATACGAAAACTCTTCAGGCGCGCAAGTTTTGCGGCATCCATATAATCCAGAAATTCTTCTCTTGCCTCATCGACATGCAGGCCAATGAGGTTGCATTCACTCGAAACCGAATCCGGTACCGTAAAGGAAGAAACCGACTGCTGCGGCTGCTGTTCCTTCGGAAGCCGCTTCAGGCTTGGCCGGATCTGGGATGCCTTCACTTTCACATCACGGCCATTGAGCTGAATCACAATATCTTTCTTGCGGATTTCCGTAATCCGGGCAACCGCTCCGCTGGAGCGCAGTTCTACCGTATCTCCGACTCGGAATTCCGCCGCTTCACTGGAGGTTTCCTTCTCCGGTGTATTGATCGCATCCAGCTGGGTTTTCTGCTTCAGCAGTTCATGGTATTTGGCTGATTTGGAACTCTTGCGCAGGTCCTTTAAAATCGCATCTGCTTCTTCGCGCGCATGTTCGACGATGGCTTCCGCTTCCGCACGGGCTTCATCAAGCAGCACTTCTCTGCGGTTGGCAATCTGCGCATGTTCGGTTTCCAGAGATTTCTGGTATTCTTTGATCTTTCCCAGAGATTCTTCCAGCTTGCGGTTCTTTTGTTCCGCTTCCATGAGCTGTTTTTCCAATCGCTCCATCAGTCCATCCTCATCGGATTTGGACTGCTGTTTCAAAAACCGGGCATAGTTTATGATTGCGGCAGGAAGGCCGCAGCGTTCTGCGACAGACAGCGCGTTCGACTCTCCGGTAATGCCCTCGAGATACCGATAGGTTGGCCGCAGGGTTGTTTCATCAAATTCAACGGTGGCGACAAGAATATCGTCATGCCGTCTTCCATACGCTTTCAGCCGACTGTAATGTGTCGTCGCAATCACCGTTGCCTGGCGCTTACGCAGTTCATTGAGAATCGCGATCGCAAGGCTTTCCCCTTCTCTAGGATCCGTGCCGCTGCCGATCTCATCAAGCAGGATCA
>JAFWJY010000185.1 GCA_017514525.1 Solobacterium sp.
GGGCACCAGCCTTGATATGAGCGGAAGCCTTTTCCTTGCTGGTGTAGAAGCCTGTGCATTCCAGAACAACGTCAATCTTGAGATCGCCCCAAGGCAGGTTGTTCGCATCAGCTTCCTTGTAGATCTGCAGAGTCTTGCCGTCTACAGTAATGGTGTTAGCTTCATCATCAGCAGTAACTGTGTGAAGGTTTTCACCGATTTTGCCTGCGTAACCACCCTGAGCAGTGTCATACTTCAGCAGGTGAGCCAGCATGGAAGGCTTTGTCAGGTCGTTGATCGCAACAACTTCGTAGCCTTCAGCACCAAACATCTGGCGGAACGCAAGACGTCCAATACGTCCGAAACCATTAATCGCAACTCTTACATCTGTCATTATATTTTCTAGACCTCCTATATGTTGCAAGGCAATTATACGTTTCCACCCCTCTTATAGTCAATTGACAAATAAGTTAAAATAACAGATTTCCGGCATTTTTTCCACTAAAAAATCAGGGCTCTGAACGAGGTGCCTGATTTTGCTTTTTATACCGGTTCGTTGATATACAAAGGCCTTCTGCTGATGCCGTAGGCTTCCTGAACAGTGCGTGCTTCCGTTCCAAATAATCGGGAAAACAGCTTTGGATCATTCAGCTTTGCCATAACAACCGGAAACTCCTTCTTTTCCGCTTTCGGGAAGATCTTGGCCAGATTTTCGGCAGCTGTCACATGGACATTGATAACCGCTCTCTCCTGCGACGCCGCCCCAAGCAGACGCATAATGGTCTGAGAATCCAGATAAACCAGTTCTTCCACCTTGGCTTCCTTGCCCTCCAGAAGAATTGTCGCATAGCCTCGTATGATGTGCTTTTCATCATAATAGGCCACAATCTTGCCGCCCCGTGCAGTAATCTCCCGTTTCAGATTTACGAAGTATTCCAGATCCCGTGCATAGTAGCCGTTGAAATGCTTGATATATGCGGAATATGCCTTCAGCATATCCAATGGCTGCGGATCATAAGCACACCCATACGTTGTGGTCCGAACATCTTCACGGTTCAGCTTATAGCTGGCCCGGTAATAGATTGGTTCAAACCCATACGGCCGGTAGGACTCCCCATAGGTTGCGGATACCAGTGTAATCAATTCGTTGTGAACACAGTAGTCCACAGCCGCATCGATTATTTTTTTCATACGGCCTTCATTGCGGTAATTGGGCATCGTACAGGCATGGCTTAACATGCTCATCTGGATCACGCGCCCATTGAACATAACGGAGTGCGGAATCCGGCAGATTGTCGCCGCGACATCTCTGCCTTCCAGATCCACAAAAAAGTATTCCGGTTTATAGATATACCGGAAGAAATGTTCAAAATATCTCGGGTCATCCAGAGTAAAGCACTTCTTCCAGGATTCCCGGATACCCGCTGTCATCTCTTCAGTTGCGATTTCAATCATATGCGTTTCTCTTCCTGATCAGATTCTTCTTTCCGTGTAAATTCCACGTCAACTACCTCACCGGATTCTTCTCTCTTCTTCGCAGCCTGCTCATAGAAAAGATCGTTCTGATAGCTGTTTGGCCGGGAGAAAAGCTCTTCTTCTGCTTTTCTGGCTTCTTCTTTGACCTGCTTGTTCAGAAGGTATACCCGAAACAGGCCAAACCCGATAATAGCCAGTATGATCAGAACCAAAGGCCATAAATACCGGATCGTGAGATAGATTCCTCCAATGAATACCAGGATCCAGAGGAGAAGCTGAAAGGAATCAATTCTCATGGTTTTTCCTCATCTGCTCTGCGAGATCATGTATCTTCACAAACCGGTGTTTCATACCGGATTTGGATACCGTGATCCCTTTTTCATTATTATATATCTCTGCCAGTTCCACCAGTGTTGCGTATGGATTCTGCTTGCGCAATTCTGCCACATCGCGGATTTTTTCATCCATTGTCCGAAGGCGGTCATATTTCTCCAGCGTTTCAATATCCGCCAGCTGCTGGGTGCTCGCCTTCAGAGATTTCACTTCGTTGGCCACTTCCACATTATTGAGACGCTGTACATTATTCAGAAAATCACGGGAGATCCGTTCATTTTCAAAATTCAGCAGACACGTATCCGCCCCGCACACGCGCAGAAAGTCCGCAATCTTTTCACTCGCTTTAATATAAACGACCCACTTGGATCTTCGCTGCAGTGTCCGGGCAGGAATCGAGAACCGCTGCATCAGATCGATCAGAAACTGCGCATGTTTCTCATTGCAGGCTTTCATTTCCAGGTGATAACGGCTGGTCTGAGGGTTGTTCACACTGCCATCGGCCATAAATGCCCCCGCAAGATAGGTTCTTGCCCAGGCATCTTTCGCCACAATCTTCTGTAATGGCCGGTCCAGGAGGCCTCTGGCGCTGTACAGGCCAAGATCCTTCAGAATATCCGTTACCGGGCCATAGATTTTCAGCGCATAAATCAGATTCTTATTCAGATTCATGCGTCTGCGTACAGATGTCTCGATATTTACTTCATATCGGCTTTTCATCATCCGATAAGCAGCTCTCGATACCGCCGCATTTTCTGTAATCAGAGAGATTGCCATACCACGGGACGATACAGAAATAGACGATGTCATTTGAATCAACGCAGAAAGAACTGCCCGTTCCTCTTTTTCATCATAGGGCTTCAATGACAGTTCCTGTTTTACATCTGACGTAAATGACATTGCTTATTCTCTTATCTGATCAGGGCTTCCACTGCCTGTTGAATCTTCAGCGGATCATGACGCACCAGATTCCGGTCAAAACATAATAACGGACACCGGATAATCTCATAGTCATGTTCCTGTTTTACTACATTAACGGTATTGCTGCTTTCTTTGACATAGCGCTCGATAATCGAAGCCGGTATTGTTTCTTCCGCAATCACGACTTCATCAACCGGTGCACCATGATCTTTCAATGCCTGGACATGATCTTCCACGGAATAGCCATCTGTCTCTCCAGGCTGTGTCATGGCATTGCAGAAATAGACTCGTTTTGCTCTGGTCTTTTCCAGCGCTGTCCGTATTTCCGGAATGATGACATTCGGAAGGATTGATGTATAGACGGACCCTATTCCATAGATGATCAGATCCGCCTTCCGGATTGCACGCACCGCCTCCGGTGTTGCCTTTACTTCCTGGTTATAAAACACTTCCTTGATGTGGTTGGAAATATTGGGAATATTGGCTTCTCCCTTAACGATGACCCCGTCATACATCCGCGCATACAGCGAGATGACCTGTGTCGTTGCCGGGATGATCTCACCCTTGACCCGCAAAACCTTTCCGATGGTCTGTACCGCTTCCAGAAAGGAACCGCACTGCTGCGTCATAGCAGTCAGGATCAGATTCCCAAGATTATGGCCGGAGACATCTTTTTCCGCTCCGGTAGGATCTTCAAACCGGTAATCCATAAGATTGCTCAGCATCGTTTCACTCTCCGCCAGCGCGATCATGACATTTCGGATGTCTCCCATCGCCGGAATATGAAACTGCCTGCGCAGACGGCCGGTACTGCCGCCGTCATCCGCCACGGTTACGATCGCAGAGATCTCCGCATTGCGGATATTCTTTACACCGCGGCAGATGGTAGCCTGTCCATGTCCTCCGCCGATGATGACAATATTCCATTTTTTAGCCATGTGTTACCCACTCTTTCTCATCACGATGCTGTTTGTAAGACCGGTATTGATCTTTGTAGTGATCGTAGAGGAAGTTGGTTATCGTGACAGAACGGTGCTGACCACCGGTACAGCCGATTGCCACCACAAAATGGTTTTTTCCTTCTTTAACGTACTGCGCAAAGGCATAGTCCAGAAATGCAAGCAGCCGCTTGATGAACTCCCGGGTCTCATCGCTGTCCATGACATAGTCATAAACCGGCTTATCATTTCCGGAATACATCCGCAGTTTTGGTTCCCAGAACGGGTTTGGCAGAAAACGTACATCGATCATCAGA
>JAFWJY010000186.1 GCA_017514525.1 Solobacterium sp.
AGTAAGCCAGAATGGACGCACAGCCGAACAGGGCGGAAACCAGATACAGGATCAGGACTGTATTCCTGTGTCCCAGCTTCAGCTTGAACATCAGAATATGATGAAGATGACCGCGGTCTGCCTCCATGATCTTCTGTCCCTTCAGCTTCCGGCGTATGATCGCAATAATCGTATCCGAAATCGGAATAAACAGCACCAGAATCGGAAGACCCAGGGTAATTAACGCCGTAGACTTGAAGCCAAGCAGGCTGAGTGCCGCAATTGTAAATCCCATGAACTGCGCACCGCAGTCTCCGACAAAAACAGAAGCTGGGTGGAAATTATATGGCAGAAAGCCAAGAATCGCGCCAGACAGTGACAATGCGATAATGCAGACATCGCGTCTTCCCATAAAGAAACCCAGCAGGCCAATCGTTGCGGTGACGATTGTACAGATACCGGAGGACAGGCCATCCAGACCATCAATCAGGTTGATCGCATTCGTCACGCCAATCAGCCAGAAGAAGGAAAACAGCCGGACGACGACAGGATTGCTGATTTCAAACGACAGGATATGCAGATTCGCCAGCGACAGGTTGCCAACAAACAGAGCCACACAGGCGCCGGATACCTGAAACAGCAGCTTCCATTTCGGAGACAGATCATAAATATCATCCAGAAGTCCACCCAGGAAAATCAGCGCACCGCCGATAAGAATGCCATTCAGCTTGACATCCGCACGCCACAGAATGACTAATGACAGCATAAATGCGCAGTAGATTGCCACACCGCCGATCCGTACGATTCGTCCATGATGAACCGTGCGTTCATTCTCTACCGCATAGATTCCAAGCCGCAGGCCGATGTATTTACAGACAGGCACCAGCAGTACAGAAATTACGAAAGGAAGCATAAAATACGGAAATGCGCCGGTAATCAGGTTCATAATCGTCTCGCTCCTTCCAGTTTTCCTATTATAGCATCAGTGGCAGCGGATTCCGCTGCCACCCTCTTAATTACATGTATATAAATGAAAGTATGAAAGACCCGGAAAGATATGCCAGTGCCAGTACCAGAATCGCATAGAGAATCTGTGCCTGCACCGTGTGCCCCTGCTTCAGGAACCGATTGAAGTCAAACGCCCCAAGTCCATAGAAGCTCAGAAGAAACGTCATCGCATAAATTCCAGCCCTTACATAAAACTGTGCCATCGGCATGAATGTTTACTTCGTACCGAAAATACGGTCACCGGCATCTCCAAGACCCGGTACGATATAGCCAACCTCGTTGAGATGGTCATCCATTGCGGCAAGATAAATGTCAACATCCGGATGAGCATTCTGAACAGCTTTTACACCTTCCGGTACGCCAACCAGACAAACCAGTTTGATCTGCTTGGCACCGCGCTGCTTCATCAGATCAATTGCCGCAACTGCGCTTCCGCCTGTCGCAAGCATCGGGTCAACAATCATGACAATAGACTCGTCCAGTCCTTTCGGCAGCTTCACAAAATATTCATGCGGTTCCAGTGTTTCTTCGTCACGATACAGACCAACAAATCCTACTTTTGCGGTCGGCACAAGACGACGAATACCATCCAGAAGACCAATGCCTGCACGCAGAATCGGAACAATGACAACTTTCTTTGCCAGTTCATACCCAGTGCACGGTCCGATTGGTGTTTCAATATCTACCGGCTGCGTCGGGAGATCCCGGCAGACCTCATAAGCCATCAGTTCAGCGATTTCGTCCAGATTTTCGCGGAAATCCTTCGTTCCGGTTTCCTTGTTTCGCATCTGCGTGAGCTTATGTGTAATTAAAGGATGATTCAATACTTCGAGCATAGTATGCCTCCTCTTTTTCTATGGCCTATGATACGCAAAACATCCTTCGAATTCAACATGGATTGGGCTAATATATAATACAGAAGATATGAAGATTCTGATTGTTCCATCAGCCTGTATACCGGACTGCGGATCCGCTGTCATGATTGCCCGAAATCTCACAGCGCTTTTTCATCTTCAAGGCTATGAGGTTGCGATCTGCGCGGATAAAAAATCACGGTTTAGCGATATCGCCTTCTATGAAGCGCCTTCTCCCATTCCTTCCAGACGCATCCGCAATCGTTATGGAACTACACCGGAAGAATACTTTGAAGATCATGGAGCATTCAGCAGCACCTATCTGATGCGTGATAGTAAAGCCATTACAAATGCCATCCGGTCATTTCACCCGGACCGCATCTTTGAAATCGAGCGACCAGCTGCGATTGTGGCAGCGGTTCAGGAAAAAATGCCCATTTTCAGCATCGTCAGTCCCCCTGCCTTTCGCAACCGGGAATTCCGTGTCAGCAGTCTGAACGGCCTCAATGAATTTCTGACCAAAAGCGGAATGGAACAGGTTCTGCGGTTTCGCGAACTGTATCGTTTTTCCTCCTGTATTGCCTTTGGGCCATCAGACTATCAGTCATTTCCGCCAGAGTATAAAGTCTCTCAGTTTGGCATGTCCTGCATTGAACCTCTTCCGCAGGCAGCTGATTCCAAACTCAGCATCGTAATCAGTGAGAGCGGGCTGTCCGCGCGCAAGAACCGGCAGATTGTGGAAGCCGCCTTCCTTGGTGCTCCTTACGAAGTGTATATTCACGGTCGCCGCATGAAACAAGGCCGTCAGGGTAACCTGCATTTTCTGCAGCCTTCCCGTCATACCTCAGTCAATGGCAGCCGCATCTGTATCCATGATGGGTCTGATGCGATTACTCAGTACTGTTATGCATGCGGTGTCCCACAGGTCATCGTGCATGACAACAGTTGGCAGCGTTCTTGGAATGCGGCTGGTCTGCGCCGCACAGGTGCAGGGCTGGCACTGGAGGAACGCCAGTTATCCATGGAGCATCTGTACGAAACCTTCCGCATGGTAGCAGCAGATGACAGTTTTGCGGAAAATGCACAGCACTATAAACAAATAGTTCAGGAAGAACAGGATCTTACCGCGATTATCGATTTGTTATAACAGAGATGAAACAGCCTGAACGGCATTGACTCGGGCTGCTTCTTTCTTTTTTACTTCCACTTCAATGACTGCTTCTGCAGTCGGTTCTGTATTCTCATTTGGGTTCTCCAGAAATCTGCAGCCCGTAAGCAGACAGCTCACGAGCAGCGCGATGCCAAGTCGTTTCATATGCATTTCCTTCTAAGACAGATCCTTTGGATTCCTTACTGGTTTTGTCTCCAGGATCTGATTCATCATCACTTCCATTGCGACGGTGCTGACAAGTACTGCCAGATAATATTCATAATCTTTATAGTCTTCTCCATTGCGAAAGGATTCCCGAAACAGTTCTTCGACCTGTTCTGTCACAATATCTGCCAGATTTTGTTTTTTAACATAAGACAGCGCCGCAAAGCGTATTTTTGGTTCGTATAGCTCCAGCAGTTTATCCAATGCTGCTGTGCAGTTATGTTTTGCGGAATATACGAGAAAATCAATATACCCATCGGTATAATTCTCTGACTGCGGGAATTCCCCGCAACCACGGTTCTTTTTTGATTCCATCTGGTTTTCCCTTCTATATTCGATAACAGTATGATTATTCTTCACCAGGTTCTCAAAAAAACTCGCTCCCTGGACCAAGTCTTTTGCGTTTAAACCCACCGTCTGCTGATATTCTGGGTTCGCTCCAGGATAATTCCTGTGTTCCCGCATCCGCTCAGGATGCTTATAACCATCAAAAAAGCCAAGCTTTTTTTATCGTCATCCGATTCATACAGGCAGTCTCCTCCCTTCACTACATAGACGGGTAAGAAACTCTGTTTTAAACAAACTTTTTAGAAAATCTTTAAACAAGAAAAACAGCACCAGTTTTTTTTCGGCGCTGCTTCTTCAATCACTCAAACGGATGTGCATCCGTCAAGGCAATTACTTCCTTGCGGAT
>JAFWJY010000187.1 GCA_017514525.1 Solobacterium sp.
AACGGGCAAACGGATCGAACGGATTGTAGTACAATGTGAACCATGAGAAAAATACTGGTAGGATTATCCGGCGGTGTCGATTCCGCTGTAGCCGCATATTTATTAAAAGAGCAGGGCGAGGATGTCACCTGCGCTTTTATGCGCAACTGGGACTCCCTTACCAATGACGATATTCTAGGCAACCCGACCCTGGAGGAAGATCAGTGCTCGCAGGAAAAAGACTGGGATGACGCTCAGGCAGTCGCGGATAAGCTGGGACTGCCATTATTGCGCATTGACTTTATTGAAGAGTACTGGACAAACGTCTTTGAGCAGTTTCTGACAACCTATCGCAATGGACGTACGCCAAATCCGGATATCCTCTGCAACCGCTATATCAAGTTTGATAAATTTCTAGAGTTTGCCCGGTCTAAAGATTTTGATACGCTTGCGACGGGCCATTATGCAAAGATCGGTACCTATCATGGAAAGACCGCTTTGATGAAGGCAGATGATCGCAATAAAGACCAGTCGTACTTCCTGGCTGAGATCAATCGCAGCTGTCTGGATTCCATCTGCTTTCCATTATCTTCCATCGATAAACCACAGGTGCGCCGGATCGCGGAAGAACTGGATCTTTCCATTGCCAAAAAGAAAGACAGTACCGGTATCTGTTTTATTGGAGAACGCAAATTCCGACAGTTTCTTTCCAATTATCTGCCAATGAAACCAGGCAGAATTATTGATGTTCATGGCCATACAGTGGGAGAGCACCAGGGGGTGCTGTATTACACAATAGGTCAGCGCAAAGGCCTGAATATCGGCGGTACTGGCCCGTATTATGTCATTGGCAAGAATGTTGAACGCAATGAACTTTATGTCGCTCAGACGAGTGATGAATCCTGGCTGTACAGTACTTCCTGCATTGTGACCAATATGAACTGGCTTGCGGATGCGGAGCTTCCATTGGCGATGCAGGCTAAATTCCGCTACCGCCAGAATGACCAGGAAGTAACGCTGGAGCGCCTGGATGAATCTACGGTAAAGGCAACCTTCCCGCAGGGTATCCGCTCTGTTACACCAGGCCAGGAGGCAGTCTTTTATCATGAGGATGCCGTAATCGGCGGCGGTGAAATTGATCAGGTATTCCAGCAGGATATGGATTTATCTGTATTGATTCAGGAAACAGTTGATAAAGGAACAGCCAATGGACGCTGAGGTAACATTAACTGGAAAACCGACGTATATCCTGTTTCGCAATGACGAAACGTTTTATACCGTCATGAAGTTTCGAATTGATGATAAACAGGAACGCGTGATTACGGTTACCGGATTACTGCCGGAGCGGCCGGAAGGGGATGTGCTTTATCGTATTTACGGTTCTTACATCGAGCATCCAAAATACGGCATGCAGTTTAAGGTAGAGGCGCTGGAAAAACCATTGCCAACCGAATCTGAAAGCATCATTCGATATCTATGCGGCGTACAGTTTCCAGGCATCGGTAAAAAGACTGCGAAGAAAATTGTACAGGTGCTTGGAGAAGACTGTCTGACACTGATCCGGGAAGATTCTGAAGTGCTCTATCAGATACAGGGACTGACTGAGGATAAGATTGAAATCATCAAAGAAGGCATCCAGCAGGAAGAAGAAGGTATGGCTGATCTGGTGCGTTTTTTGAATGTACATGAACTGGGTGTTCGCAACCTTGTACGTCTGAACCGTACCTATGGAAAACAGGCACTGGAAAAACTCAGAGAAAACCCGTACCGCGTCATGGAAGAATGCGATGGCTTCGGGTTTAAAACAGCCGATAAGATTGCCCTGGCATTGGGCTTTGAAAAGACAGACTTTCGCCGCCTGACTGCCCTGATGATTTCATTATGCATGGAATTATGTGTATCTTCCGGTGATTCTTATTGTGAGGAAGAGGAACTCTTTGCCCGTTTCCAACGAGAGGCGGAAGGCGATAATACTGATCCGGAAACAGTACTCGAAGAAGCTGTCGCAAGAAAACAGATCGTACTGGAAGGCACTAGAGTCTATCCGATTTCGCAGTATGAAAGTGAAACAACGATTTCAGAATTCCTGAAGGATTTCCCGTATCACCAGATTGACCCCTATGATGGTGAACTTCTGGAGAATTACCTGAAATCTCTCCAAAACGATATGGGCATGGAATATGATGACTGCCAGATACAGGCAATTCATGCCTTCTTTGAAAACCCGTTTCTGATCATTACCGGAGGCCCTGGCACCGGTAAAACTACGGTGGTGCGTGCGCTTGTGACATTGTTCCGGCTGCTGTACCCAGGTGCAACGGTATTAACCTCAGCTCCAACCGGAAGAGCAGCCAAACGCCTTTCCGAAATGACGCAAAGTGAAGCCATGACGATTCATTCCATGTTAAAGTGGGATCTTGAATCGAATTCCTTCGGTGTTACCGAAAAAGAACCGTTAAATGCAGATCTTCTCATCATTGATGAATTCTCTATGGTAGATGGATGGCTGTTTTCCAATCTTCTGAAGGCATCCAAACGGATCAAACGCATCTGTATTATCGGAGATGAAGACCAGCTTCCAAGCGTAGGTCCAGGTTCTGTATTGCGGGATATCATTCGCTCAGAAGTCTTCCCGCTGATTCGTCTGGAACAGATTCATCGCCAGAAGGAAGGCAGCGATGTCATACGACTGGCACATCAGATTCATAACGGCCAGGCAGATTTTACGCAATTGAACCATGATGTGGCATTTATTGACACCAAACGCAATGACATCCGTGCCAGTGTACTTTCCATTGTTGATTCTGCACTGAACAAGGGATATGACATGAATGATATTCAGGTCATCAGTCCCATCTATAACTCCAATGCCGGTATTGATGTTTTGAATAATGCCCTGCAGGAACATTTCAACCCGTATGATCCAACCCGCAGACAATATAAGGTCGGCTATACGACCTTCCGTGTTGGCGATAAGATTCTGCAGTTAAAGAACCAGCCAGATGATGATGTATATAACGGTGATATCGGCAAACTGATTGAAATCTATGAGCCAGATGAAACCGATAACCATCAGACAACATTAGTTGTACAGTTTGATGAAATCATTGTGGAATACAGTGGGGAAACACTTTCCAATATCGCATTGGCCTACTGCATCTCGGTACATAAAAGTCAGGGCAGCGAGTATCCGATTGTGATCATGCCGATCAGCTGGCAGTTTTCCATTATGTTACAGCGGAAACTTCTGTACACCGGAGTAACCAGAGCCAGACAATCCCTTGTACTTCTGGGAGAACGCTCTGCTTTTATGAAAGGTATCGAAACACTGGAAACCCATGTACGCAGAACC
>JAFWJY010000013.1 GCA_017514525.1 Solobacterium sp.
CAGCAGCAGCGTGGAAATGACTGAGATCAGCAGCACTTTGTAGATTTTATTCATTTCAAACGAGAACTCCGGAGTCCGGTGGGAAATACTTTCAAAACCGATAAACGCCCATGGTGAGATCACCGCAATCTTCATGATCTGTGCTAACGCGGAGGTATCCGTCGGCGCAAATGCGGGAGAATAGACATTTCGGCCACTAAACGCGGAGGCAAGATAACAAATGGAGATGCCTGCGGTGAATACGACTGCTAGCGCAATCATGACACGGTCTGTCCATTTGCGGCTGGAAATACACAGAATCGCGACCAGTGAAATGGCAAACACAGTCAGAAGGATTTCACCGAGATATACGTTATAGCTGAAAACGGTATACAGCTTGCCAAAGCTGAACAGATCACCGAAAAAGATGCGGCTGAATAACGGCAGTGACGTTGCGTTGGCCCACAGCATCGCAAAATACGTCAGCGCCACAAACCAGCCAATCAGGAACGCCTGGTCAAAGCCAAATACTTCCCTGGCATAGGTATAGGCACCGCCTGCTTCGGGATAACAGCGCATCATATAGGCATAATTCCGGCTGACCAGCAGCATAATCAATGCGCCGACAATCAATCCAAGCAGACTGCCGGCTGGTCCTGCCTGTACGAGATAAGTCGTGCTTGTAACAACGAGAGAGCCCCAGCCAACACTGGTCCCAAGCGAATATGACCATGCGCCTAGTCTGGTCATATTTCTGCGTAAACTGTTTTCATTGCTCATAATTCATTCTTCATCCTGTTCTGCTTCCATGTAGAATGTCTTCTGATAATTATTGTATGGTATTGGAACTGCTGTTGCATAGCTCCAGAATGAAAAGAAGGCAGGTTTTCTGCCTTCACATGCATTACTTTGCCTCGTGGACGGAATTACGGCCTTCGTCCTTTGCGTCATACAGCGCGTGATCGACTCTCTGATACACCTGCTGCAGATCTTCATTTCCGGTGATTTCAATATAGCCAAGGCTGATTGTAATTTTTAAATCATCGCCAAAATCATGTGCTTCAACCGCTTTGCGGAACTGTTCTGCCAGTTCAAGACCTTCTTTCCGATCGGTATCCGGCAGCACAAGGAAGAATTCTTCCCCGCCCCATCTTCCGGCAAAGGCTCCTTCTTTTTCTTTCGCAAGATCAGATGCGATTTCTGCAATCTGTTTTAATACGAGGTCTCCAGTGCGGTGGCCTTTTGTGTCATTTACCTGTTTGAAGTGATCGATATCAAACATGATCAGAGAGGCTTTCGTGCCGGAGGATCTGGAATGTTCCATCAGCTCATCAATCAGTGCCTCTGTCTTGCCGCGATCATACAGTCCGGTTAACGCATCATGTTCAGAGGTGTATTGAAGCTGCGCATTTACTTCTTCCAGATGCTGGTAGGCATTCTGAATTTCAATCGTACTGGAACTGACCAGCTTGGCAAGGCGTTTGATCAGGGATGACTGCCCGCTTAACAGGGTGTCATCAGCTGATGGGATCGGTGTTATTCTGCGGCTGCCTTTGCCTTCCCGCATCGCAATCGATAACAGGGTAATATTGTATTCCATGATATCGCCGGTCTTCATGTTTCGAAGCACTTCGCCAAAGGTATTAAAGCCGGCAGATGGCGCAA
>JAFWJY010000188.1 GCA_017514525.1 Solobacterium sp.
AAGATCGCGCAGAACAGGTGAAAGCTTTTGTGCAGAGAGATGCAAAATTCATTAAAAACCCTGAGTTTGAAGAGAATTATATACGAGCGTATGGCCGTGGAAATTCCGCAAAAGATTTTCGCGATTTTGAGAAAGATGGTGTAAAAACTCCAAGGCGTATAAAAACCATTACTCTATTTCGGGTGACCACAAACGACGGATGACAGATGAGTATATTCTGAATTACCGCAGTTATGGTGGAACCAATTATCCACTCGCGTTCTTTTCTTATATTGCCGGGACGTTTGGAGTTAACATTGATAGCCAGCTTCAAGCAATTACAAACGAAACTGGAATTAGCGGCAGTGCTATGCCGATAGATATCTTGATCGATTTTGCGGAAGATTATGAATTGAAAAAGCGCACTCATGAAGATGTGTTTCGGATATTCGGAATTGGCCGTGAAGTAAAACTGGCAGATATTGCCTGAGCGCAACAATGATGTAGCAATTGCAAAAATAGCAACAAGAATTGGAGAAGTGAAACCATGTGCCGCACTTGAAGATGGTGCGGCTTTTTTTGTACGGGACATTGCTCATTCGAGTATATAAATATTACGCCCGAGTATATAAATATAATGATGTTGACAAATAATTGACAAAACAGGCTGAACTCAAAATATAGTACCCCGTCAAAATAAAATAAATGCCGCATAAATATGCGGCATCAAGTTAAGCGGAGAAGGGGGGATTCGAACCCCCGCACGCTCGCACGTCTGCTGGTTTTCGAAACCAGTCCCTTCAGCCTCTTGGGTACTTCTCCATAAGTGCTTTAACAGTATAGCACACAATCCGTGGCGGGGAAGAAGACGTAATGCGTTTTTCTGCGGCGTTCCGCTGGCATATTGAAGGACGGTTGAGTATAATCGTAAAGCTGAAAGGTGAAAGGTATGAAGGCAATATTTTCTGAGTATCTGAATACGATCGCTCCGGCCATGAAACAGCTGATTCAGGGGCTTCAGGAGCGATATGACTATGTAAGTATTCTGTCGACGGACTCCATTGGATTCACCGTCATGATCTCGCAGTTTGCCAAGTCTGTTTCCAATTCCACGATGACGACCGAACGCGGCAATGTCGTACGGGTATACCGGAACGGACTGTACAGCGAGTACGCATTCAATCAGTTCGATGCGGAAAATATGGATGAACTGAAAAACAACATTATCAAGGCATTGGATGAACAGCTGGCGCTGCTGGAAGAAACCAACACAGCTGTGTATGAAACGCCAAAGCTTTCTGATGAACCGATCCAGCTCCTGGAGGAAATGGAAACCGGGTCGATGCCGGAGACAACTAATCTGGAAAAGCTGGTGGATGAACTGGTGTCTATCAGTAACAACGCGGTGGAAGGCAATGACAATGTCATCGATTGTATGGTGCGCGGTGCCTCTACGCATGTAAACAAGATGTTTCTCAGTGCCAACCGGGACATGCGTCAGAGCTATGTCTACACACAAGGCATGGTCGCTCCGGTCGCGATGAAAGATGGTCGCAATGAGATGAGCTATGCCAGTGTATCCGGTCGCAAGGGACCGGAAATCCTGACACAGCTGCAGGAAAAGATGCGCGATGCGGTAAAGGTATCGGAAAAACTGCTGGATGCGGATGCGATTGAACCGGGTGAATATGAGATCATCACATCACCGGAGGTATCCGGTCTGATTGCCCATGAGGCATTCGGTCATGGCGTGGAAATGGATATGTTCGTCAAAAACCGTGCGCTTGGCAAAGAATATATCAACAAGCGTGTAGGATCCGATCTTGTGACCATGCATGAAGGCGCCCTGTGTGAAGAGGAAGTCGCTAGCTATGCGTTCGATGACGAAGGAACGCTGGCGGGAGATACTGTTGAGATTCAAAACGGCATCCTAAAGACAGGCGTCTGCGATGCGCTGTCAGCGCTGCGTCTTGGCAGTAAGGCAACCGGCAATGGCAAACGGGAAAGCTTTGAACACAAGGTATATACCCGTATGACTAATACAATCTTTGACTCTGGAACAGATACACTCGATGCGATGATTGCGTCAGTAAAAAACGGCTATCTGCTGGAGGGCATGAAATCCGGTATGGAGGATCCCAAGCACTGGGGCATTCAGTGCATCGTCGAGCGAGGTTATGAAATCAAAGATGGAAAGCTTACCGGCAAAGTGGTGGCTCCGATTGTCATGACCGGGTATGTGCCGGATCTTTTGGGCAGTATATCCATGGCCAGCACAGACCGTGAGGTATTCGGGTCTGGTGCCTGCGGCAAGGGGCATAAGGAATGGGTCAAAGTCAGTGATGGCGGCCCTTACCTGAAGGCGAAAGCGAGGTTAGGCTGATGCTGGAGACAATTATCCGACTGCTGAAGGAAGCAGAAACCGATGGCTGGGAAGTCACGGATACCGTTACGGAAGGATGGGAATTCTATTTTATTCGCCATCAGCTGGATCAGAATCGCATCCGCAATGTAGAACACCTGACGGTAAATGTTTTTAAGAAATTTGATACCTATCTTGGAAATGCGAAGACGGAGATTCCCGTTACCGCAACCGAAGAAGACGCGCGTCATATGATTGAGATGCTGATTGCGGAAGCACAGCTTGTTAAAAATCCGATATATTCCCTGAATGAGCCGGATGGCGAGGCACCCGCTCCCGCTGCGTATCCGGATGTGCGGTCGATCGCAAAGGATTTCCTTGACGTGATGAAGGATCTGCCCGAAACCGCAACGGAAGACATCAACTCCTTTGAGGTATTCGTGAATGCCAACCGCACTCGTTTTCTCAACTCGAATGGCATTGATGTGACATCGGTTTATCCGACATCCATGCTGGAAGTAGTCGTCAATGCACGCAGGGAATCGCATGAGATTGAACTGTATCGTCTCTACCACAGCGGAACCTGCGATAAAGAAGGTCTGAAGAAGGAAATCAGTGAAACACTGCAGTATGGCAAAGATAAGCTTGCGGCAGTCAATACGCCAAATCTTGGCAAATATTCGGCTGTCTTTTCAACCGATGCCAGTAAGCAGATCTATGATTATTTCATTTCCCGTATGAGTACGGCTATGAAATACCGGAAGCTCTCTAACTGGGAGATTGGCAAGCCGATTGCGGAAGGCGTCAAAGGCGACAGGGTGACGATCAAGGCTCTGCGCACGCTGGAAAATTCTTCTGCCAATCAGGCCTATGACCGTGAAGGTGCCAAGGTCCGTGATCTTCTGATTCTGGATCAGAACATTCCTGTCCAGTATTACGGCCCCCGTCAGTTCTCACAGTACCTCGATGTGAAGGATTCCTTCATACCGGGCAACTTCATGGCTGAGGGCGGCACAAAGAGTGCTTCAGAACTGCGCTGCGGCAATTATCTTGAAATCGTGGAGTTCTCAGATTTCCAGGTTGAAACGATGACAGGCGCAATTGCCGGAGAAATCCGTCTGGGCTACCTTCATGAAGGTGACAAGATGACGATTGTATCCGGAGGTTCGGTATCCGGATCGATGACTGACTTTGTTAACGAGATGTATCTTTCCAAGGAATTGAAGCAGTACAACAATATGCTGATACCGGCGGTTACCCGTCTTGAGCAGGTATCCGTAACCGGTGCAGAGTAAACGACCGTAAAGTCAGATGAATCCGTTCGTCTGGCTTTTTTCAGTCTGAACGATTCTGGAAAGAGAATTGCTATACGAAAGTCCTGTTTTTCGATACAATGTCACTTGCATGTCAAAGAAACAGAATGAAAAACGCGAGCGGTTTGAAACAAAACTGCAGATGCTTGGATATTTCATGAAGGGGAGTATTCGATACTTTGGATTCTCCATTCTTTTTACGCTGATTGTGACCCTGCTGGACATGGCCAACCCAAGAATCATTTCCTTTACGGTTGACTCGGTGATCGGTGAGAAGCCTTCCACACTGCCAGCTTTCATCAATCGGCTGATTGATGGCATTGGCGGTCTGCCATTTCTGAAAGCACATCTTGGCTGGATTGCCGGGATCGTTATCGCAATTGCGTTAGTTCGGGCATTGTTCCGATATCTCTGGCGCTATTACAACGCCAAAGGTGCGGAAACGTTTGTAGAGACAACCCGCAATGAAATTTTTCATCATCTGCTGGCCCTGCCGTCTTCCTGGCACAGTGCGCACCATACCGGCGATATCATTCAGCGCTGCACGTCGGATATTGAAACGATCAAGATGTTTCTGTCCGAGCAGCTGGCCAGCCTCTTCCGCATTATTCCGACGCTGTGTTTTGCGTTTTTCTTCATGTATCGGATTCATGGCAGACTGATGATCGTAGCGTTTGCGTTTGTGCCGCTGATTATCGGATACAGTCTGTACTTCCATAAAAAGATTGGTACTGCATTCCGCAATGCGGACGAGGAAGAAGGCAAACTGTCTGCAATTGCACAGGAGAATCTCACCGGTGTCCGTGTTGTCCGTGCGTTTGGAAAAGAACGTTATGAACGGGAGCGGTTTGAGTCCAAGAATAAGACCTATACCGCTTTGTGGATTCACCTGATGCGGCTGCTTGCGGCATTCTGGTGCTCTATGGACCTTTTGTCTGGCGCACAGATTCTGACGATTACAGCACTTGGCGCGGTGTATGCGGTTCATGGTGAACTGACGGCAGGTGAGTTTATTGCCTTTCTGACCTACAATACGATGATGATCTGGCCGGTGCGCATGCTGGGAAGAATTATTGCCAACCTGTCCAAGTCCGGTGTATCGATTGACCGTCTGCGTGAAATCATGAACGGGGAGCCGGAAGAGGATGTGCCAAATGCGGTTGAAACATCCCTGCATGGAGACATCGTGTTTGACCATGTAAATTATCGATTTGAAAACGGCAGCTCTGAGGTGCTTCATGATATCTGCTTTACCGCGAAAGCCGGGACTACGATCGGCATTCTTGGCGGTACCGGTTCGGGCAAATCTACACTCATGTATCTTCTGGATCGGATCTATCCTCTGGCAAAGGAGGATGGAACAATTACGATTGGCGGTGTTGACATTCAGTCCATGAAGGCCTCCTCCCTGCGATCGCAGATTGGCATGGTGCTGCAGGAGCCGTATCTGTTCTCGCGTTCCATTGAAGAAAACATTCGCATCGCCAACCGGGAAGCAAATCTGAGAGAAGTCAAACAGGTTTCCAAGATTGCTGTTCTCGATGACGCAATCGAACATTTTGAAGATGGTTACGATACCTTTGTCGGAGAACGCGGAGTTACATTGTCCGGCGGACAGAAACAGCGCACTGCCATTGCACAGATGCTGATACGGAAACCGCCGATTATGGTCTTTGATGATTCCCTGTCGGCAGTGGATGCGGAAACGGACGCAAAGATCCGCGCCGCGCTGTCAGAAAAAACAACCGGTGCGACAGTATTCCTGATTGCGCACCGTATCACGACTCTCATGCATGCGGACCAGATTCTGGTTATGGATCGCGGACGCATCGTTCAGGAAGGAACCCACGAGCAGCTGATTGCACAGGATGGCATCTACCGGAAGATTTATGAACTGCAGATGGCCGGAAGGGAGGTGGAAGAATGAGTGAAACAGAAAACGAACTGAAAACACTTCCACTGCTTGGCATCCCGGCGCTGCTGCCGTATCTGAAGCCTTACCGCAAGACACTGGTTGTGATGGTCCTGCTGGGACTTGTCGCCTCGGGTGTGGATTCCATCATGCCGCTGTTCAACCGGTATGCGCTGAATCATTTTATCGGGGAACAGACACTGGATACCATGACGGTATTCATCATCTCTTATATCGCTATTACGCTGGTTAAGATTCTGTCTGATTTCACAAGTCTTACCATGGCGGGAAAAATCGAAATGTCCGTCAACCGGGATCTGCGCAATGCCAGCTTCAATCACCTGCAGACATTGTCATTTTCCTACTTCAATCAGAACTCGGTTGGTTATGTTCATGCCCGTGTTATGAGTGATACCGGAAAGATCGGTGAACTGGTCGCATGGCGGCTCATGGATATCGTATGGAATGTTTCCTACATCATTGCGGTCATTGTGGTCATGTTTACGCTGAACGCAAGACTGGCACTGCTCTTTGTGCTGATTATTCCGGCAGCTACATTCATCATTTCCTACTTCGGTAGGAAATATATGCGATTGAACCGGGTGGTGCGTGAGATCAATTCGAAGATCACAGGCAACTTCAACGAAGGCATTACCGGCATTCGTTCAATCAAGACGATGGCAATTGAAGATGTCATTGATACAGACTTCCGGGCCGAAACCGCAAACATGAAGCGCACTTCGGTTCATGTCATGCATTATGGCGCAATCCTTTCAACACTGGTGACTGGCATCGGTTCCATTGCGCTGGCACTGGTACTGTGGCAGGGCGGCGTGCTGACAACGGAAGCGGTCATGGAAATCGGAACACTGTCTGTCTTTATTTCCTATGCGGTTGGCATTATGGATCCAATCGATATGCTGACAGAGACAATTGCGGGCATTATTGCGATTCAGGTCAATATTGAACGCTTTACCAAGCTGATGAAGACGGAAAGCGATGTCGCAGATCGTCCGGAAGTAATTGAGAAGTATGGGGATACCTTTCATCCAAAGAAAGAAAACTGGGAGCCGCTGAAGGGAGACGTGGAATTCCGCGATGTGAGCTTCCGGTATCCGGATGGAAAGGAACTGGTGCTGCAGCATTTTAACCTTAAGGTTCCGTATGGAACCAATGTCGCGATTGTCGGAGAAACCGGAGCCGGCAAATCCACACTGGTCAATCTTGTCTGCCGGTTCTATGAACCGACGGAAGGGCAGGTCCTGATCGACGGACGGGATGCGCGGGAGCGTTCGCAGCTCTGGCTTCATTCCAATATCGGCTATGTACTGCAGACACCGCATCTGTTTTCCGGTACGATCCGTGACAATCTGAAATATGGAAACGACACTGCGACAGATGAAGAAATCCGCGCCGCGTTGAAACTGGGCAATGCGCTGGAGATTGTTGACCAGATGGAAAACGGACTGGACAGTGATGTCGGAGAAGGCGGAGATCAGCTGTCTGTCGGACAGAAACAGCTGCTTTCGTTTGCCAGAGCGTTATTGGCAGATCCGCGAATCCTGATTCTGGATGAAGCGACTTCATCTGTAGATACCGTGACAGAAAAGGTGATTCAGAAGGCAATTTCAACGGTAATACAGGGACGGACCAGTTTTGTCATTGCACACCGGCTCAGTACAGTCATTGATGCGGATGTGATTCTTGTCGTTCAGGATGGCAAGATCATTGAGCAGGGAAAACACAAAGATCTGATGAAACAGAAAGGGTATTACTACAGCCTGTATACCAGACAGTTTGAGGCGGATGTGACCAACAGCGTCCAGCTGGTGTGATTTGCCAGAACATTTTAATTCTGCTAGAGTTCATGCGTTGTGAGGGGGAGATTATGGGGGACAGATTTGACGCAAGATATATTAAGGATTTAGATTCCATGCATTTTATTATGCCGTTCATGTATCCGGACCGGTGTGATAATCAGGCATTCTTTACATTCAAGATCGACCTTACGAATCTGAATGCCTACCTGAAAAAGAAATGTGAATCAGATCCGGAGTACAAGTACAATTTGTTTCAGTGCATTGTTACTGCAACACTGAAGACGATTACGCTGCGCAGCAAGCTTTCCATGTTCATTCATAACCGCAAAATGTATAAGCGGAATGAAGTCAGTGCGGCGTTTACGGTCAAGCAGGAATTTACGGATGAAGGCAGTGAAGTATTGGCATTCATTCACGCAAAGCCGGAATGGACAATCGATGATGTGCATAACGAAATCAAGCGGCAGCTGAAAAAACTGAAAACCAAGGGTGAGGTGGATGACTCCACCGCGGATATAGATGTGCTGAACAAGCTTCCAAAGTGGATCTCGCGTCCGGCTGTGCGCTTTATCTGCTGGCTGGAAAAGAAAGGCATGATTCCGAAGTCTCTGGTTGCGACTGACCCATATCATTCTTCGGTTGTACTGGCAAATCTCGGATCGATTGGTCTTCCTAACGGCTATCATCATCTGACCAACTGGGGCACAACCTCCATGTTTGTTTTAATTGGGAATGCCGGACGGCTGCCGTTCTTCGATAATGAAGAACTGACGTTCCGGGATGGGGTGGAAATCGGTTTTACGGTTGACGAGCGCATCGCGGATGGCTTCTATTTCTCGAAGTCCATCAAGATGCTGGAGCTCTTCCTGCAGGAACCGGAGCTGCTGGAACGTCCGCTCAATGAAAAGCTGAGTGATGAGCAGTGGGCAAAACTCAAATAAGCAGATTGAAGCGTTTACAGAATCCATGAATTACGAATGGATTCTTTTATTTATATGTGATATGTTATTAGAGTTCTAAAATATGGAGGGAAAGAGATGAAGAAGTATTTTACAACATTACTGTCTGCAGTAATGGCTCTCGCTCTCGCAGCTTGCGGCGGCTCCACAGGAACCGATACTGCAACGCCTGCTGGAAATGAGGGTGGCGCAGCTGCTTCTGGCAGTGTTGCGGATATCAAGCTCGCAGACACAAAGAACCTCGTCGAAGTTACTTCCTATGAACTTCAGTCCATGGACTATGTAGTGTCCGCAAAGACTGAAGATCATGAGTACAACGCTAACTTCGTTGATGGTCTCCTCGAAAACGACACTTATGGTAACCTCAAGGACTGCATCGCTGAAAGCTATGAGCAGAGTGAAGATGGTCTCAAGTGGACATTCCACCTCAAGAAGGGTGTTATGTGGGTTACTGCTGACGGCGAAGAATATGACGAAGTAAAAGCTGAAGACTTCGTTACAGGTCTCCGTCATGGTGCTGAATTCAACTCTGAGACAGGATGGCTCCTCGAAGGTGTTATCGCTGGCTACACAGACTACTATGAAGGTGAAGACTACAGCGATGCGGCTTGGGAAAAGGTTGGCATCAAGGCTGTCGATGACTACACACTCGAGTTCACACTCGAAGCACCGGCTCCTTACTTCCCGAGCATGACCTGCTATGCAGTTCTTTATCCGATCAACAAGACATTCCTTGAAGGTAAGGGCGCTGGCTGTAAGCTGGGTTCCCCGGATCTCGAAGCTTGTGAATTCGGTGTTGTTCAGCCGGATTCCATTCTCTACAACGGTGGATTCCTCCTCGAGTCCAACGATCTCAAGTCCAGCACGGTTCTTGTAAAGAACCAGGCTTACTGGGATGCAGAGAATGTTCACCTCGACAGCGTTAAGCGTATCTATGATGATGGATCCGATCCGTATTCCGTCAT
>JAFWJY010000189.1 GCA_017514525.1 Solobacterium sp.
GCTGAAGTGGCTGAAACAGGCGCCTGAGTGGCTCTGCCACCTGTACACCATGGTTCTGGTCATTCTGAACTGGGTGATCTTCGCCAACACGGATATCACAAAGGCGTTTGCCTTTATCGGCTCCATGTTTGGCTCGACCGGTACACTGGCAAATGGCCTTACCCTGTATTATCTGCGGGACAACCTTCTGTTACTGGCGGTATGCGCAATCGCATCTACGCCGATCGCAGCGACCCGCTGGAATATTCTCAATCAAAAGAAAGGAGAATGGCTTGTGCCGGTACTCACCGTAATCGGACTTGCGGTATGTACCGCGTTCATTGTGGATGCCTCCTACAATCCATTCCTGTACTTCCGGTTCTGATATGGAAAAGAAAAGACTGCACATCGTTACGATTATCTGTTTTGCGGCGTTTATCGGCGTCCTTTCCATATGGAATGTCGCGGCACCGAAACGTACGGTCAGCTGGAACGAAAACCGGACGCTGGCTGCTGCACCGGATCTTTCGGCTTCTCATATCTTCGGCGGACGCTTTGACGATGATTTTGAGAACTGGTTCAGCGATCACTTTGTAGAGCGGGATTTCTGGATTGAGCTCAAATCCATGGTCCGCAAAGCGAGTCTTGCGATTGAAAACAATGATATCTACTATGCCAAAGGCGACCGTCTGGTATCCCGTTTTGACCGGGTCAGCGAGGATGTTCTAACCAGCAATATTCAGCTGATTGACGAATTCACCTCCGCAGCCAACACGACCGCAAATATCCTGCTGATTCCATCCGCTGCCTGGGGCGCAAAGAAATCACTGCCCTTTGGCGCCTGGGATATTGACCAGGATGAACTGCTGAAGCAGCTGGAGCCTTCCTTTGCGTCCCAGAATCTGATTCACTTTACCGAGGAAGCTGTCCCTTCTTCCAACCTCTATTTCCGTACCGACCATCACTGGAATGAACAGGGCGCCTACCTTGGCTATGCCGCAATCTGCCATCAGGTGTTAGGCAAGGAGCCAAACCGTTTCACCTATGAACTGGCCAGCCCGGATTTTATCGGCACGATGTATTCCCGCTCCGGCGCCTTCTGGACCAAGCCGGATCCGATCTATACGATTCTTCCGGAACAGCCTTTATCCACAACCGTCACATTCGATGACGGAACAGTTCTTGACAGTATTTACAGCGCAAAGCGCCTGGCTGAAAAAGATAAATATACCTACTATGCCGACGGCAACCATGGCCGTGGGGATATTCATACGGAAAACGGCACCGGGAAGCGAGCAGTTATTATCAAAGACAGCTATTCCCATATCCTGCTGCCGTATCTCATCACAGAATATGAAGACATTATTCTGATCGATCTGCGTTATTATCATGACCCGGTTTCACAGCTGCTTGAGCCTGATGATGATCTGTACTTCATCTATTCTCTTGATAACTTTGCGACAGATCCGAATCTTGCCTTCCTGAGGTAACTGACATGGAATTGAAAATTGTAAAACCCGGCATCAATGGAGAAGGCATCGCCCTGCTTCAGAAGAAGCCGGTATTTATTCCCGGGGTAATACCGGGCGAAACCGCTCTCGTACGCATAACGGATGAAACCGAACGCTATGCTCATGGCAAATGCATTCGCATCACCAGCACCTCCAAAGACCGCAGAAAACCATTCTGCCCATGGGTAAAGGAATGCGGTGGCTGTGCACTTGCGCATGTGTCTTATGAACGTCAGCTTGCCTGGAAGCAGGAACTGCTGCAGGAAGCGCTCTGGAAATACGGACATGTGCGGGAATCCTTTATCCGCCCGATCCGCCCTTCCCAGGAAGTGCTTGGCTATCGCAGCGCGCTCAAGCTTCCGGTGCAGGAAGTAAACGGACAGGCGGAAAGCGGTATGTATCAGCCTGGCACAAATCACTTTACGCCTATCGAGTCCTGTGCGGTTCATGACCCGAAGCTGGAAGCGGTACGCAGGACTGTTCTTGCCATTCTGCATGAAGAGCACTTTCCCGCCTATCAGGATGGCCATGGCTTACGCTTCCTTGTCATGCGCCGGATCGATTCCGCCATCAGTATTGCCCTGATCACCGGCAAGGACCAGTTATCGGAAACCCTGATCCAGAAGCTTTCATTACTGCCGGAAGTGGTCTCCATTGTACAGTCCGTCAATACCGCAAAGAAATTCACCCGGCTGTTTGGTTCTCAGGTGAAAGTGCTCTATGGCGAGCCTTCCATCACTGTAACCTTTGCGTCTTTGACGATTACCCTGACGCCGGAATCCTTTTTCCAGCTGAATCTTGCGCAGGCGGAAGCTCTGTATCAGACTGCTGTTTCCAAGATCGATCCATGCAATGTACTGGTTGAAGCGTACTGCGGGGTTGGCGTAATGAGCCTCCTGGCACGCGATCGTGCCCGCAAGGTATACGGAATCGAGGAAGTACCTGGTGCGATTGCCTGTGCAAAACGGAATACCACGCTGAACCGGGTGCCAAATACCACGTTCCTCTGTGATGACTCCGCAAGAGGATTACAGAAACTGCTGGCTGAGCGCGCAGTTGACACCCTGCTCTGTGATCCGCCAAGAGCTGGTCTTGATCAGGCAATGATTGATGTCATTCTCGCCTCTTCCATCAGGAAAATTGTTTATGTGTCCTGCAATCCGGCAACCCTGGGCAAAAACATTGCGGCGCTGAAACAGGACTATGAAGTACGGACTGTCATTCCGTTTGATCTGTTTCCAAATACACCGCATGTGGAATCCGTCACTGTCCTGACACGGCGCGGAACCAGTGACCGTACCATTCAGAAACATCGTAAAAAACAGCACCGACAGAAAGGAGCCCTATGAGCTATACATTAAAACATGGAATTCTCGAAATTGAAGTGCCGGACGCCTTTGACGGGCAGCCGTTAACGGACTATCTGAAAGAACTGCATCTGTCCGGCAAAAAGCGCTATGACCTGTTTCAGAACCACCACATTCTGCTCAACCGCAATGATGCGGATGGCCGGGAAGTACTCCATAAAAAAGACCGTCTCACCTTCCGTCTGGAATCAGAAGCGGTAGACTATACGCCTGCCTCCAGAGTCTGTGAAGTGGTCTATGAAGATGACTTTGTCTATGTTGCCCATAAAGAACCCGGCATCATTGTCCATGATACGGAAGACACCGACTGTCTGGCCTCTCAGGCTGCTGCCTGGCAGCTGGAAAACGGCGTTCACAGCCCGGTACGCTATATTCACCGGCTGGACCGTGAAACAACCGGCCTGGTGCTGTTTGTAAAAGTGCCGCTGCTGCAGGGTTGGTACGATGCGATGCTGGAAGATAAACAGATCGAGCGTCGCTATCTTGCGATTACCGGCGGAAAAGGTCATGCGGGACAGAAGTTTACCTACAACCAGAAGATCGGCCGTGACCGCCACGAAGCCGGGAAATACCGGTTCTCGTCAACGGGTAAGGAAGCGCTGACCAAGGCGGTCGTGCTGGACCGCAAACAGGATGATCTGCTGCTGCGCTGTCAGCTGCTGACCAGACGCACGCATCAGATCCGTGTTCATCTGTCCGGCAACCGGCATCCGATCGTCAACGATCCGCTTTACGGCATTCCGTCCTCCCGTTATCAGAACATGGGACTATGGGCAGATACCCTGATCTTCCCGAATCCATTTACAAAGGAAATCTGTATCGCAAAGGATCTGCCGAACCCAGACTATGCCCGCTTCACTTATAAAGAAGACTGATCGTCAATAGACCAGTCTTTTTATATCAGTATGAATTCTGAAATGAGTACAACCATACAGCATGCAACGGCTGTTTTGGGAAGCGATGCATTGTACCAGGTGAGCATTACGCCTGTCACAAATGCCAGTAAGCCGCTCCAGATTGAATTTGTCGCATAAATCATGGTTGGAAATGTCATGACCGCAAGACTCACATACGGAACGTAGTATAGAAACGACCGTATAAACCGGCTTTTGATTGGCTTGCGGATCAGTGTCAGCGGAATGATGCGGACCGCATAAGTCACCAGCGTCATAACAATGATCTGAAGAATCATGTGGCTCATAGGTCTTCCTCCCGGACTGGCCGCAGTGCTGCGGCAATCGCCGCAATCACAATGGTAAGTCCAATCATGCGAACACCTTCCGAAAGATCACGCAGCACCGGTGCTTTGGTAAACAGAAGACTTAAGCCAAAGCTTGCGAGCACGACCATGCGCAGGACGGAATTGGTCCGGCATGGCGGAATAATAACCGCCAGAAACATGGCGAACAGCGCAACGGACAGCGCGCTGACGATGCGGGATGGCAGCAGTGTGCCAAACAGAATTCCAAGCATCGTGCCGGTAGCCCAGCCGGGAATCGTCAGTGTCAGCATTCCATAGTAATACGGCGGTTCCAGATAGCCTTTTCTGCGGATGGCCAGCGCAAACATTTCATCCGTTAACATACACCCGATGATGATCCGGTGAACCATCTTTGTCGTTTCACTGAACTTCTGCGAGAACGCCGTACTCATCAGCAGATAGCGTGCATTGGCTGCCAGCACCATCAATCCGGTTTCAATTAGCGTTGCGTGTGCTGCGATCATCGTTGTACCGGCATATTCACCTGCACTCGCCATATTCAGCGCACTGATGATGAATCCGGTTATCGGTCCGATTCCTGCATTGCGCATGGCAATGCCCAGCGCAAATGATACCGCAAAGTATCCAAGCGCTACCGGAATCGCGTCTTTCTGACCAGTTTGGATCAGTTCCAGCGTACTGATTTCCGTCTGATCGGTTTTCATTTCCATTTCACTCATTTCGCAAGATATTCCTTCATGGCATCTGTTGCGGCTTTGCCATCACTGTAGCCAAGCCAGTACAGATTGCCGAGCTCTTCGATATTTCCCTCAAAGCGACTGATCGTAACCGGCTGACTTGGGGCCAGGACAAACAGGCGTCCGGCTGCCTCCAGCTGTTCGATGCGGCTTATCAGGATGTTGTAGTGCTCCTGTTCCTCATACAGGTCATACATGAGGTTCGGATATTTCCTGCCATATTCGAGTTTCGCGACCCGATTTGTTGCCTTAAGCGGTTTGCGGTAGTTCCGGTCTCTGGTGCGGATCAGAATAATCTTTTCTTCCGGCTGTTCCAGTGCCCAGTCCAGAGGAATCTTCTGGGCTATGCCGCCATCCAGATAACGCTTGCCGTCGATCTCCACAGCTTCCGATACATACGGCACGGTTGCGCTTGCCTGAATTGCCTTAAAGATATCAGAACACTTTCCTTTTTCAAAATATTCCGCTTCTCCCGTATCAATATTTGTCGCAACTGCGACAAACCGGCGATTGGGATCATAGAACCGGTCTTCATCCAGCGGCCACTCTTCTGACATCTTGCCAAACAGATAAGAGAATCCTGTAACGCCATGGTCTTTCAGAATCGCGCCTCGCCCGAAGTAATTCGGGTCATGCCGGTAAAGCAGATTCAGATGAATACTGCGTCCGATCTGCCCGGACACATAGCTTAACCCACTGAGTGCACCGGCAGATACACCGATCACGGCGGATAGATTCAGATCATCCTCCATCATCGCATCCAGCACACCCTGCGTGTACATGCCGCGCCAGGCGCCGCCTTCCAGTACAAGTAATCCTTTTGTTATCTTACGGCTTGCGGTGCCTCTTGGCAGATCATCAAGCCCTGTATAGGTTTTCACGTTTGCAATCGCCTCTTTTCCAACAAAATTCGATACTGATTATACCAAATAACAAATCGCATGGTTCTGTTTTTCTGTATGCCATTCCGGTTCGTTTTGCATGAACACAAAACAACCTGCCGATGTCAGATTGCAATTCTGGTGGTATGATGTGCCTTATGCAAAACAAATACAACGAGCAGATCGGCGCAGTTCTGGCCATCGCCGGAGGTATCGGATGGGGCGTATCCGGAGCTGTCGGCCAGTATCTGTTTACGGTCGAACATATGGATTCTCACTGGCTTGTGCCGGTACGGCTTGGACTGGCAGGAATCCTGTTAGTTCTGTTTTCTCTGAATCGATATAAAGGCCTTACGCTGCGGCCGCTGAAAAACGCGGAGGATCGCAGAGATCTTCTGATCTATGGAATTGCCGGCATTTCCTGCTGTCAGTACTTTTACTTCCGCACGATTCAGTTAAGCTCTGCCGCAATCGGAACCATTCTGCAGGATCTTTCACCGATTTTCATTCTGCTTGCCACATCAGTTCTGGAACATCGCAAACCGCACCGATTGGAAATACTGGCGGTTTTCACAGCACTGCTCGGCGTTATTCTGCTCAGTACCCACGGTGATTTCACGCACCTGAAAATTCCGGCAGCCGCCCTGCTTACCGGGGTGCTGTCAGCAGTCTGTGTAACCATTTATAACGTTTATCCAAAGCGGTTATTGAGAACCTACCCGATTCTGATCCTGCAGGGATGGGCGTTTCTGATGGGGTCTGTTCTGTTTGCCTTCCTGTTTCAGGCCTGGCGCTATTATGTGCCGCTAACATCGACCGGAATGCTTGGAATCCTCATCGTCGTGCTTGTCGGCAATATCCTTGCCTTTACCTGTTATATGCAGGGCGTTAAGCTCATTGGCCCGAAGAAAGGCATTCTGTACGGGTTTTCTGAGCCGCTCAGTGCTGCCCTGCTTACCGTTTTCTGGTTTCATCAGCCGTTTCATTTCTACGACATTCTTGGATTTCTGCTGGTATTTGCGGGCATTGTGTTGATTTCCATCGCACCCGAACAAAAAGACGATTCAGATTCCCCGAGTCGTCTTCCATAACAGATACAGTACGATCAGCCATAACAGGATGATCACCGGGATTCCATAACGGAATAACGGTTTTTTTGTTTTGTGGTGAAATACCCGCATGCCAAAGTAGCTGCCAATACATCCGCCAAGCACCGCAACTGCGATCAATGTGGATTCCGGAATGCGCCAGCGATGATAAACGGCGCGCCGCTTATCAATCCCAAACAAAACGAATGCGAGCACATTGATCACCAGCGCATACAGCAGCACCGGCTCAGCCACAGTGAATCTCGGCAGTACTGCCGGAGCTTGTGCCGTCGGTGCGCAGATCCTTTGTGACGAGAATCTGGTTCGGGATGCGTTCCCGAAGTTCTTCCACATGCGAGATAATGCCGATCTGCCGGTTCTGCCCCGACAGTTTTTCCAGTACTTTGATAGCGGTTCGAATCGCCGCAGTATCAAGCGTACCAAATCCTTCATCCACAAACATCGTATCGATTGCGATGCCTGCCTGTGCCTGCACTTCATCGCTTAATCCAAGTGCCAGCGCAAGTGAGGCAAGGAAGGATTCTCCGCCGGAAAGAGAACGCACGCTGCGCTCCTTCGCCGTATAGTGATCCAGAACATTCAGATCCAGCGCTTCATGAATGGAAGCGTCTTTCTGACGGGAACGGATCAGATAATACTGTCCGTCGGAAAGGAAATGCAGACGCTGGTTGGCCCGGTCGATGATCCGGTCAAAATATTTGATCTGAACATAGTCTTCCAGGGTAATACGCTCGCCTTTTCCTAACTGGGCACCGGCGGTGCTGTTCAATGCGTCGATCCATTCTTTACGATGCGTGTCCTGATCCAGTTCTGCGCCAATATGAATCAGCGCCGCAAGCGCCGGCTGGTTCAATGCCGTACGGACATTGATCGCTTCTTTTTCTTCCTGGGCTGCCGCTTTCTGATTCTTCAGATGGTCTTTCCGCTTCAGATATTTCTCGAGCTGTTCCTGCGCGTTTTCCAGAGTGGAGCCGCCGCTGTCCTCAATGGACTTCCGGAATTCATCAACGCCGGCCAGTGCCTTTTCAAGTGTCTTTTCATCCGCTTCGGCTTTCTCTTTGCGTCGATTCAGTTCTTTCTGACGCTCTTCTATGGTTTTTGCCAGCAGCTGCATATCCCGCCGTGCCTCTGCCTCGGTCGGATACGGGAAGCCTTTCTTCAGACGCTCTGCTTCCGCAAAGGTATACTTTGCCTTCTCGTTCAGTGAAATGACACGCTGCCGCTTCTGCGCAACCTGCTTTTCCGCTTCATCGATCTTCTGCAGGATTCCCGGCAGGCGTTCGTTTAATGCGAGCAGCCGATCAGCCTGTGCCTTTCTGCCAGTCAGTTCTTTTTCCGCAGTGGCTTTTGACTGTTCCAGCAGCTGGCGGTGGCTGTTGATATTTGCCATTGCCGCATCATTGATTTCATGTACGCCTGCATTGGCAAACGCCTCTTCTACTTCTTTGACTTCAATGGCGATCCGTTCCGAAAGCGCATGAGCTTCCCTGGCGGTTTTCTCTGCCGCATCCCGTGCATCATTCATCACTTTCTCAGAGTCATGAACTCGGTCCTCGGAAGGTGTTCCTACGGACTTGATTGCTTTTCTTGGATGTTCTGTTGAACCGCATACCGGGCATGGATGTCCATCCACCAGCTGTTCTGCCAGAATACCGGCCTGACCGGCAAGATAAGCGCCCAGGATTGCATGATATTCCTGTGTTTTCTGACGGAAGAACTTCGTCTCTGTCTTCAGCTGTTCCACATACTGCTCATGGGCAGTCTGCGAATCCAGCAGGGTCTGATACTTTACCGCTGTTTTTTCATACTGCTCGATCGTTCTTGTCATCTCAAGAATCGATTCGTTGGTACGCAGCACAGCGATATCCGCCCCTTTCAGGGAGTTTATCTCTGCTTCATCCTGCTTTTTCTGCGCCTGATACAGCTTCAGGGATGTTTCTGTTTCATCCGCTTCCTGGCCAAGCTTCTTGGCTTCCTCCTTGGATTCCTCAACGATCTCATACAGGCGGTTGAGTTCGATATAACGTGGAAGCGACTGCTTTGCCAGATCATATTTCTTCTGGAATTCCGCAATCCTTTCCTCTTCGCCAAGCAGTTCATGCAGGTGATCACGGGACTGATCACGCTGCTGGGTCAGTTCCGGAATCCGGCTGTTTGCCTTGTTGTAATGTTCATAGGTCTGCAGAATATGTTCATATTTACGGATATGTTCTTCGACATTGGTCATCCGTCGATCAAGCTCTTCAAGATCCTTGGTCTTCTGATCCAATCGGTAATTATCCTCTACAATGATCTTTTCTGCCTGGGCAGAGGCTGCCTTTACATCAACCGCATCTCCCTGGGCAATCAATGCCTGCGTATCAGCGTAGTGAACGCTGTCTTCCGTGCATTTCAGGCCATTCACCGTACGGCCGATATCATGATGATGATCACGGATCCGGTTCGTCAGCCGGTTGGATTCCTGTTCCAGAGCTTCCTGTATTTCTTTATAGAGCTCCGTATGAAACAGCTGACGGAAGATAAGGTTGCGCTCTTCTGTTGAGGCTGTCAGAAGTTCCTGGAACCTTCCCTGCGCGATCATGACGATCTGCGTAAACTGCTCGCAGCTTAATCCAAGCAGTTCATGAATCTTCTGATTAACCGCTTCCGACCCTGTCAGCACCGTCCCATCCGGCAGTACAAGCGTTGCCCGCTCTGGATGATGAATAGCACGCAAAGC
>JAFWJY010000190.1 GCA_017514525.1 Solobacterium sp.
GGAATATAGGCGGAAATATCACCTGCCTGTGTTTCAATGATCGGTAATGCGGTAAGCGACCGCATGCTTGGACAGGTCATCGTAAACGATGAGGACATCCTTGCCCTGTTCCATCCATTCTTCACCCATTGCACATCCTGCATATGGCGCAAGATACTGCTGCGGTGCCGAGGTGGATGCGGATGCGTTAACGATGGTGGTATATTCCATCGCATCGTGTTCACGCAGCTTCTGCACCAGACGTGCAACGGTCGATTCCTTCTGGCCGATTGCGACATAGATGCAGTTCACATTCTTACCCTTCTGGTTGATGATCGTATCGATCGCAATTGCGGTCTTTCCTGTTTCACGGTCACCAATGATCAGCTCACGCTGACCTTTTCCGATCGGAATCATACTGTCAATGATCTTTAAACCTGTCATTAACGGTTGATTAACACCTTTACGGGTCATAACACCCGGCGCAACGCGTTCTACAGCACGCGTCTTTGTGTATTCGATCGGCCCACGGTTATCGATCGGCTGTCCCAGCGCGTTTACAACACGGCCAAGCAGTCCGTCTCCAACCGGTACTTCTACGATTCTTCCGGTACGGCGTACTTCATCGCCTTCTTTGATCAGGGTGTCATCACCGAGCAATACGATACCGATGTGATCTTCCTCCAGGTTCAGCACCATGCCATAAACGCCATGGGGCAATTCCAGAAGCTCACTGCTCATCGCATTATCAATGCCCTGCACCATCGCAATACCGTCACCAGTACTGATGACATAACCTACATCATCCGAATGAATCTTCTGATCATAGTTTTTGATCTGTTCCTTGATCAGAGAACTGATTTCTTCCGGTCTGATCTGTTTCATGCGTTCCCTCCTTTCAGGAGTGCTTCCTTCATTCCTTCAATTCGATGGGCAACGGTTACATCTGTAACACTGTTCCCCGTTGTTACCTTGATTCCAGCAATCAGAGATTTATCGATCTTGTTTTCCAGCTGGATCTTATGCCCTGTCTTTTTCTCCAGGGCTTCTCTGATCCGCTTCATCTGCGTTTCATCCAGCGGTCTTGCGCTGGCTACCGTAGCCGTTTCAATTCCAAGCTCAATGTTGGCAAGACGAATAAACTCCATGAGGATTTCATCCAGCACATACATCCGGTCTTTATCCACCAGTAGCTTCAGAAAATTTTTGGTCTCCGGCAAAAACGATTCGAATACCTGATCGATCAGAGCTTTCTTTTCTTCATCCGTTACGCGAACGGCACGGAAAAACACCGGAAGCTCCGGGTTGTTCTTCAGTACATCCCGCAGTACCAAAGCTTCTTCCTTTCGTTCTTCCATCTGATCCTGTTCTTTTGACAGCTGAAACAGCGCTTCGGCATAACGGCCGGCAACCTCACTCGCCATCGGTCGCTTCCTTTACAAAGGCATCGATCGCCTGACGATCCAGGTCTTCGCCGCTTTCCTTTGCGAGAAGTTTGCCTGCGGCTGCCATCGCAACCTCAACCATTTCCTTCTGCATATCGCTGTACATAGCTTCACGCTCCGCAGCCATCTGCTCACGCGCTTTACTCTTCACCTGTTCTGCTTCATGCGCCGCATCCGCAAGGATCTCTTCTTTGCGGCTCGCTGCTTCCTTGACTGCAGCGGCCACGATCTCTTCAGATTTGGAGCCTGCATTCTTCAGCTGGGCTGCAGCTTCGGCGCGGTCGGTTTCCGCCGCCAGCCGGGCCTGCTCACCCGCCGTCAGATCTTCCTGCATCTTGGCTCCGCGCGCAGCCAGGAATTCCTTTACGGATTTCCACAGGTACTTACGCATCAGCAGAAAGAGAACAAGTGTACTGCAAAGCTGTGTGAACATCGTAATTGGATTCGGGATCAGCTGTCCTACGATGTCAACATCTATCATTTTCTGACGTCTCCGGTATTAGAGGCTCGGATAAACGAACATCAGAAGAATGGAAACCAGAAGTCCGTAAATCGCAACTGTCTCGGAAAGTGCAATACCGAGAATCATGTTGGAACGGATCTTGGATTCCGCCTCGGGATTCTTACCAATTGCGTCACAGGCGTGTGCCGCTGCCATACCTTCACCAAGACCGGTCATCATACCGGCCATGACCGCAAGACCTGCGCCAATGGCAATTAAACCTTTATTGATATCCATATGTTCTACCTCCTATGCGATACCGTTTCTAACTTCTTCGGGAATATCATTCCCGATCAGAACCATCGTTAATGTAACAAATACCAGGGTCTGAATGAACCCGGAGAATAAATCAAAATATGCATGCAGGATCGGAGCTACCAGCGGTCCGATAAAGTTGAACACGCCGCCCGAATTGCCGAATAACGAAGCGATCGAATTGGACAGCCCCTGGGTTGCGGCATATACCAGCTGCATCATAATTCCGCCGCACAGAATATTACCGAATAAACGCACCGACATGGACACCATGGTGGAAAACTTACCGACAATATTCATCGGCAACATCACCGCGATCGGCTCCAGGAAGCCATGCAGGTAACCTTTGATGCCCTGATACTTCAGCTCTGTGATCTGAATCAGAAGCCAGGTCACAAATGCCAGAAATAACGTTACCGAAAGATTTGCGGTTGGCGAACTCAGACCAAACAGTGAGATCGTATTTGCGATAAAGATATAGACCCATAACACCAGAATGTATGGTGTCAGTACATCTGCGGTCTTTTCACCGACATTGTTTACAACATTCTTATGAACAATATCGACCGCCCACAGAATCGGAACCAGGACACCGGTCGGCTTCTGCAGCGGATCCGTCTTCTGTATCTTTTTGGAAAGCAGGACAATTGCGACACCCAACAATACGGTAATCAGAATGATTACATACACATCGGATTGTATTGTCATGACTGATCCCCCTTTCTTCGAATTAACTCTTCCACAATAATAGCGGATTTTACGGTCATTAGACCAGCCGCAATGCAAAATATATTCAAAATTGATGAATTGTATACAGCCAGGATCATCAGCGCACCCATCAGCGTAAAGTTGATCAGGAAATGCGGGAAGCCGGTTCCACGTTTTGCGTGCCCGCTGTCGAGCACCCGGTTCCAGTAATGCACATTCCATTCATAGATGATCAACGCTAACAGATCGCCCGCCAGAAACCCGAGGCCATAGGGCAATCCTGCCAGAAACAGCAGGCATCCCAGCAGACTGATCGCAAGATATACCTTCAGCAGTCTGCGGTTGTTTGGGTCAAACAGGCTCATGGCTTACCCGTTGGTTTCTTCCAGCATGCCAAGCAGTTCCAGGATGCGGTTTAAATCCGCGGTATCCGTAAACTGAATATTAACCGTTTTGCCGGTAATGGAAACCTTCGTCCCAAGCTTGGAGCTCATCCGGTTTTCAATATCCCGGATCAAAGGATCCTTTTCCGGTTCCTTCTTCTGTTTCTGTTTTTTCCGATCGCCGCCGGTCAGCTCTTTGATGTAGCGTTCGACTTCGCGCACCGACATCTTTTCCTTGCGGATCTTCTCCGCGGCTTCAAACATTTCGTCTTCATCTTCCAGTGCGAGTAATGGTCTCACATGGCCCATGGTCAGCTGTTTTTCCGTGACCATTTCCTGCACCGGCTGCGGAAGCCGCAGCAGTCTCAGCATATTCGCACAGTATTCCCGCGACTTGCCAACCCGCTCTGCGAGTTTTTCCTGCGTATAACCAAGCCGCTTGATCAGAGACTCATACGCTGCCGCTTCTTCAATCGGATTCAGATTCTCACGCTGGACGTTTTCAAGGATGGAGATTTCCATCATCTCTTCATCCGTGAAGTCAACGGAGATAGCCGGCACTCTGGTTAATCCCGCCAGTTTTGCGGCACGCAGCCGTCGTTCCCCGGCAATCAGCTCATAGCCCTGTACGCTTCTGCGTACCAGAAGTGGAGTAAAGATGCCATGTACGCCAATGGAATCTGCCAGTTCCCGAAGGGACTTTTCATCAAATTCCTTACGCGGCTGATAGGGATTGGCACGAATCTCGGCAATCGGAATCTCAACTTCCTTGCGGCCCGGCGCATCCCCGCCGTTATTCTGAATATCATCCAGAAACTGTTCGACGTCTGCCCCAAAGATGGAGGTCAGACCTTTGCCCAGTCCGGATTTTTTCTTATCTGCCATACTGTACTACCTCTTCTCATTCTGTGAGATCACTTCTTTGACAAGACCTACATAGGCCTTGGCCCCTTCGGAACGAGTGTCATATTCAAAGATGCTTTCCCCGCGGCTCGGTGCTTCGGAAAGACGCACATTGCGCGGGATATAGCAGCGATATACCTTTTCCTTGAAATACTTGCGCACTTCCTGCTGTACTTCGACTGACAGCTTTGTGCGGACATCAAACATGGTGAGCAGAACGCCTTCAATGGAAAGACCCGGATTCCATAACCGCTGTACCAGACGAATCGTGGATAACAGCTGGGTCAGACCTTCCAGCGCAAAGTATTCACACTGCACCGGAATCATAACGGAGTCCGCTGCCGTCAGCGCATTCGTATTCAAGAGACCCAGGCTTGGCGGGCAGTCAATGATGATGTAGTCATACTGATTGCGCACCGCATCGAGCTTCTGTTTTAAAAGATGTTCACGGCCTACTTCATACAGGTTGCTGGCCATTTCCACATCAGCCCCGGACAGATCGATCGTTGCCGGAAGGACATCCAGCGGCGGCATATCCAGTTTGACAACATTCTCTGCGACCGTATCGCTCCCCATCAGAACCTGATACACGCTGTGATTCCGGTCAAAGCCGACATTGGCAGCACCGATGCCGTTGGTGGCGTTCCCCTGCGGGTCAAAATCCACCAGCAATACCCGCTTATCGGCATAGGCCAGGCCTGCCGCAAGATTAATGGAGGTCGTAGTTTTGCCTACGCCGCCTTTCTGATTCGCTACTGCGATAATCTTTCCCATATCTTATCCCTCACTTGGGAAACCGTATTATGACGCGTATATCTGCCAGCGTCTCTTCTGTTTCCATCACGACATCGATCCCCATCTTTTTGATCATATCAACGCACTTCTTTACGGAATTGATGCCAATCGTTGTGCTCTTTGAAAAGCCTTTGATCGTCCCTTTTTTCTTTGGCTTCTTTTTTGAAATCCGTTCTACATACGCCTCTGTCTGGCGTACATTCATGTTCCGGTCTGCCACATAGTGATAAGCCGCGGTCTGCTTTTCCGGCGGCAGTGCAAGCAGCGCTCTGGCGTGGCGCTCTGACAGTTCTCTGGTCGTGACTGCTTCCTGCACTTCCTGGGTCAGGTTCAGCAAACGAATCTTATTGGCAATCGCAGACTGCGATTTGCCAACCCGTTTGGCCACTTCCTCCTGCGTCAGACTTGCCTGGCGCATCAGCTGTACATAGCCTTTGGCTTCTTCCACCGCAGAAAGATTCTCCCGCTGAATGTTTTCCACAAGCGCCATTTCAGCTGCCTGATTTTCTGTCGGCGAAAGAATATAACATGGCACGGTTTCCATGCCCACTTTTGAACAGGCGCGCCACCGTCGCTCCCCGGCGATGATCTCATAGTGATCATCCACTTCCCGTACGGTAATCGGCTGAATCAGACCATTGGTTTTAATCGACTCTGCCAGTTCATTCAGTGCGGTTTCATCAAACCGCACACGCGGCTGAAACCGGCTGACTCTGATCTGATTCAAAGGCAGGTTCACCACTTTACCAGTCTGATTTTTTTCAAACAGTTCAAAAAACATCTTAGGCATGGCTCGGTTTCTCCAGCAGCGGCTTATGTTTGATCTGCGCATAATTGCGCGGGTACTGCTTCGGTGTACTGCGGAGTTTGTCCGCATGGATAATCGTACGTTCATCCCCGCATGGAAGCGCGGTTTCAACGATCTTCGGTTTCGAACAGCCAAGTCTGTTTAACGCAAATTCCGCAAGCTTCGCCTCTTCTTTCCCCTGTGCCCCTTTTAAGGCACAGAAGAAACCGCCCGGTTTTACCAGCGGTACGCAGAGTTCCGACAGCACCGGCAGGTTGGCAACCGCCCGTGCTGTTACCACATCAAAGGACTCCCGGGAGCTGCTTACCACTTCCTCCGCCCTTTGATTTACAACGGTCACGTTTGTTAGACCCAGCTCTTTGACCGCTTCTTCCAGATACCGGCATCGTTTTGCGGTCGGCTCGATCAGCGTAATGGAACACGCTGGCAGTGCCAGTGCCCAGACAAGCCCTGGAAATCCAGCCCCGCTTCCAACATCCGCCACGGTGCCGGTAATTGTTTCATAACCCAGCGGAATCAGACAGTCGAGAATGTGTTTTTCATACACTTCTTCTGGATCATCAATCGCAGTAAGGTTGAATTTTGCGTTCCATTCTTTTAATAACACCGTAAGTTTCCGGCTTCCCTCAAGCAGAGATGGTGAGCACGGTATCTTACGGTTTACGAGTTCCTGTTTTAATTCCTCAATCGTCATGCGAGATTATTTTACACTGAATACAGAGCCTCAGTGTGTGGAATTGAAGTTTTTTATGTGGATAATTTCGTTTTCCACAATGGATGTCGTATCCGGATCCGGTGCAAAGAAGCTGCTGTAGGAGAAAAAGACCACTCCATCGCATCCTTCCTGAAAGGAAACCTCCATCTGACGGGCCATCATGTCATCATGTTCGACCCATTCATTATTAATGGATTCCTCTTCGGAAAGATTCTGCCGGGCTCCGATTACATACGCCGCAAGCCCGATCTGCAGTTTGACCTCACTGCTATCTGTAATCGACTTCCACTCCTGCAGGGTTGGTTCAAACGGCTTGATCGGATGGAGGAAGCCCCAGTAGATCTGCGGGATCAATACATCCACGGTCTTCTGCTGGACCCAATGGCTCGGGTCGGCGTAGAGAAGGTTGATGCAGTTATCCAGGTTGCCTGCCGGAGAGATGGAAAACACGAGATCCGCATTCACACCCTTGACCGCATCATGGATTTCCTGAACCATCCGGTCGGTGTTCCTGCGGCGGAAATCTTCCAGACTCAGATCTTCCTGTTCCTTCTTTGCCCGGGAATAAATATAGGCATCGAAATTCTTCTCGGTGTTATACGGATAGAAGTAGTCATCCATATGAATACCATCGATGTCATACGTTTCCGCCAGCTCTTTCGCAACGGACACAATTAACTCCCGTACTTCCGGGTAGGCCGGATTCAGATAGTAACGGTCTCCATTTTGACGGACGCGCTCATCATTGGATTCGATCCACTTCCGGATCAGAGAATCCTGCGGCAGACGTTCCACTTCATTGACCGCGATCGAACGCATCGGGTTGATCCAGGCATGAACCTTCATGCCGGCATCTTTTGCGGACGCCGCAAAGATCGCAAACGGGTCATAATCAATGTCCCCCAGAATCGCGGTGCGCGGGTAGATCTTTGAATCATAGAAGGCATCCGTAAAGGCTACCGCATGCAGGTACAGGTTATTCACGCCAAGCTCCTGCATATTGGCAACCGCTGTCTTTGTGAATGCCTCAAAGTCTTCTGCACTCATCCCATAACAGAGATCCCGGTATTCCAGATAGGAAAACCACATCCCAATGGAATGTGATTCTGTTTCCACTGTCGGCTCCGGCGTAACTGCAGGTTCGTTTCCCGAGCTGCTTATGCCGCATCCGCTCAGAAACAGAACACATGCCAGCAGGAAGCGAAGCAGCTTACTTGCCATGTGTAATAAACTCCGCGTGCGGCAGGGTTTCGATCCACTGACAGAACGCTCTCCACTCCGGCAACCGGTTTGTACGGCGGCTGAAATAAATCGTACGCAGTTCCTGATAATTCGTTGTCATGCGTGCGGTCAGCTGGAAACCTGCCGGGTTGGAATAAAGCAGCTCCAGATATTTCTGGTTTGCCAGATCTTCCAGCGTTGTCGTATCCTTGCCCTCTGCTTTCAGGCTGACAATATCATTCTGCAGGGAGTTGTACTCCTTGGACAATTCCTTCATGATCGCAATGATGCGCGCATCTACATAATCCACATAAACAGTATCGAGATCCACATTAGTAATGCGCTGAATCGGAGACTGCGTATTCACAAACCCCATGAAGTGGTAGCGTTCCGCTTCCACCCACGCCTTATTCGTAAAGGTCAGATCCAGCTGCACCACAACCCCTTTGAGAAAGCTGTCTTCTCCAGGGTGCGTGTATTCTCTGCTCAGCTGCACCATCGGATACGTCTGTCCTTCTACTGTTTCTTCAAGACCATAAATGTTTACATTTGAAATAATGTCCTGCCACTTCATGCTTTGTGCCTTCCTTTCCCTTGTTTGATCGCAATCGCAAGCACCGCAATATCAGCCGGATTGACACCGGAAATACGGGATGCCTGCCCCATGGTTGCGGGTCTGTATTTCATCAGCTTCTGTCTGCCTTCCAGTGAAAGATGTTCGACCTCATCGTAGTTGAAGTCCACTCCTAACGGGATCTTCTCCATGGCTGACAGTTTTTCCGCTTCTCTTCTTGCCTTATTGATGTAGCCCTGATACTTGATTTCAATATCGCAGTTTTCCGCGATTCTGGTATCGATCGTTTCGCCCAGAATGTCATAGATATCCTGCGTGCGGATACCCGGCCGCTTGACGAGATTGAGGCCGCTTTCTCCGATATGACCGGTCTGATGATTTTCATCTTCCCGAAGCAGCTGCGCCAGCTTTTCGTGATCAAGGTGCAGCCGTACTTCTTCCAGGTGGGCAATCGCAGCTTCCATTGCCTTCATCTTCTTCTCATACGCCGCATACCGTTCATCGCTGATCAGGCCAACCATCCGGCCTTTTTCAATCAGACGCTGTTCGGCGTTATCATGGCGCAGCAGTAACCGGAACTCTGCCCGTGAGGTAAGCAGACGGTATGGCTCCCGTGTCCCTTTGGTTGTTAAGTCGTCAATCAGAACGCCGATATACGCTTCATCCCGCTGCAGGATCAGCGGTTCTTTTCCTTCCAGTTTGCGGGCAGCGTTGATGCCGGCAAGAATTCCCTGGCCGGCTGCTTCCTCATAACCGGAGGTTCCGTTGATCTGCCCCGCGGTAAACAGATTTTCAATCTTCTTGTTTTCCAGTGAAGGCTTCATCTGGATCGGATCAACCGCATCATATTCGATTGCGTACGCATACTTCTTAATGATGCAGTGCTCAAACCCGGGCAGCGTATGCGTCATGGCTTCCTGTACATCTCTTGGAAGCGATGTGGAAAACCCCTGTACGTATGTGGTATCCATCGACAGGCTTTCCGGTTCCAGAAACAACAGATGTCTTGGTTTATCCGCAAAGCGGACCAGCTTGTCTTCAATGGATGGACAGTAGCGGGGCCCGACTCCCTTCACCACTCCGGAATACATTGAGGAGCGATGGAGGTTGTTGCGGATGATTTCATGCGTTTCCGGTGTTGTCCAGGTCATATGACAGCTGACCTGTTCTTCAAACGGACGAATGGATGTCGTCGTTTCACTGAACGACACAAATCCCTTCGTACCGGGTTCCAGCTCCGTTTTGGTAAAGTCGATGGACTTCGTTAAAACACGCGGCGGCGTTCCGGTTTTCAGCCGGAAGGTATCCAGCCCGATTTCCCGAAGCGATGCGGACAGCTTTTCCGTTGTCTTCTCCCGATCCGGGCCGCCGGGAACGACTTCATCGCTGATCATGTTTACCCCGGCCATATAAGTACCGGTGGTAAGAATGACAATATCCGCGGTGATTATCGTGCCATCGGAAAGGGTAATTCCGCTGACCTGATTGTTTACGGTATTTAGCCGTTCTGCCATACCCGCAAGAACGGTGAGGTTTTCCTGATGGGTGACAACCTCCTGCATCATTTTTGCGTAGGCAATCTTATCGGACTGCACTCGCAGCGCCCGTACGCCTGGAC
>JAFWJY010000191.1 GCA_017514525.1 Solobacterium sp.
CGTGATGTATTTTCTATAAGTCATAGGGCATCCCTGGCAACTATTTGACAAATTCGTTCTGTGCTCCCATGTGACAAAACAAAAAACAGAGCAGATCCGAAGATCCACTCTGTTCATGGTTTACTGTAAGTAAGTCGATTACTTTGTAACCTTTACGTAGTCAACCCAGTAGTAGTTCTCAATTGCCTTACCATTGAGGAGGTCAATTGCAACGTCAACTGCTGTGTGAGCCTGGCCATTAGCGTCGTTCAGGACTGTACCTGTCATTTCGCCGTTGTTAACCATTTCTACGCACTCATCAAGAGCATCTACACCAACGAGGTAGATGTCTTCGCCAACCTTACGGCCAGCAGCTGTGATAGCAGCAGCAGCACCGAGAGCCATAGCGTCGTTGTTGCAGAAGATAACTTCGATCTTGTCACCGAACTGAGACAGGTCGTTAGCAGCAATTTCCTGACCCTTAGCCTGTGCCCAGTTACCTACCTGGTCGTCGAGCTGTTCAACTTCGATACCTGCATCCTTGAGAGCCTTGATGGAGTATTCTGTACGATACTGAGCGTCGATGTTTTCCGGATCGCCTTCGATCATGATGTAGGAAACCTTGCCGTCACCATTGATATCGCCATGGTTTTCGAGTTCAGCAATGATTTCGCCCTGGTATGTACCGGACTGACGAGCGTCTGCACCAACGTAGCAAACTGTAGGATTGTCGAGGATTCCCTTGTAGGATTCATCGCCATCGTCGCCGAGCGGCTCACGGTTGATGAGAACCAGAGGGATACCAGCAGCAACAACCTTGTCAATAATTGCATCTGCGGAAGATGTCTGAACGAGGTTGAGGATGATTACATCCATGCCCTGAGTGATGAAGTTGTCGACCTGGTTGGACTGTTCAGCCATGTCGTTCTTTCCGTCAACGATTGTAACGTTGTAGGTGACTCCATCCTTTTCTCCACGTGTCTTGAAGTAGGAGTCTACTTCGTTACGATACAGTGTCATGAAGTTGTCATCAAACTGGTAGATTGCGACACCAACGTTGTAAGTCTTTGCGTCTCCGGATGTTGCTTCTGTGGCAGCCGGTTCTTCTGTTGCTGCAGCAGGTGTACCTTCACTTGTAGCCTGGCCACAACCAACGAGGAGAGCTACCGCGAATAAAGATGCTAGTAACTTTTTCATTTCTTTCCTCCTATTACATCTTTGCGTATTACGCTATTTCATTATAAACAGAATTTGGAATCGTTTACATAGTTTTCTGCTTAAAATTCTTGGGCAAACATAGGATTTTATTTGTGAATTTTCAAGCATGTTTCATTACGTGAAAAAAATTGACTTTTTTCTCACAGCTCATTCCGCTGTACGCGGTATTCCACGTATTAAGTCCCGCACAACATAAGAGGCAATCAGAATGCCTGCAGAGGAAGGCACAAAGGCAGTAGAGCCCGGTATACTGCGGCGTTTCCCTTTCTCTTCCCCCATTTCCAGGGGTTTGACTGGTTCTTCTTCCGAGGCGCATACCGTCAATTTATCTACCCCTCGTTTCCGCAGCTCGCGTCGCATCACTTTAGCCAATGGATCGCCATACGTCCTATAAATATCCTTAATTTCAAGCTTGGAAGGGTCCAACCTGTTTCCGGTTCCCATAGAGCAGATAATCGGAATACCGCATTCTTTAGCCCGAAGGATGATATCCAGCTTTGCGGTTACCGTATCAATTGCGTCCACAATGTAATCAAACTGTTCAAAGGGGATTTCATCCTTTCGATCCGGAAGATAAAAGAACGGATACAGGTTTACAGTGGTGTCCGGAGAAATATCTTGCACGCGCTGTTTTGCGGCATCTGTCTTTTTCATACCGATTGTCTGCTGTGTCGCAAATACCTGGCGATTCAGATTGGAACAAACCACTTCATCATTATCAATCAGATCCAGTGTTCCGATTCCGGATCTTGCCAACGCCTCTACGCAGTTTCCGCCGACTCCGCCAAGGCCGAATACAGCTACTCTGGATGCCTTCAGCTTTTCCAGAGCATTTGAACCGATCACCGATTCTGTACGTATTAATGCTTCCTTCATATATCACTCAGACACCCGGTCAGCGAACATATCATACGCTCAACCGTCCTTTCTCTTATCCCGCTAAAGCAGATAGTTCAAACCAGCTTTCTTTTCATTTCTTGAATCTTCAGAAAAACCGGCGTTACTACTATATATCTTATACAATACACAGTAAGCCGGTTTTCTCTGTTTACTCTAATTCAAATGCCCCAGTATAGAGCTGATAGTACTGTCCTTTCAGCGCGAGCAGTTCTTCATGGGTGCCGCGTTCAATCACTCGTCCATGATCCAATACAAGAATCACATTGGAATTCTTGACGGTAGAAAGACGGTGGGCAATCACAAATACCGTACGTCCTGCCATCAGTGCATCCATACCACGCTGAACAATCTGCTCTGTACGTGTATCAATAGAAGAAGTAGCTTCATCCATAATCATGACCGGAGGATCTGCGACAGCCGCACGGGCAATGGCAAGCAACTGACACTGTCCCTGAGACAGGTTGGAGCCATCTCCATCCAGCATTGTGTTATAGCCATCCGGCAAGTGCCGGATGAAGGAATCTGCACCTGCAAGCTTGGCGGCCGCGATGCATTCCTCATCGGTCGCTTCCAGGCGTCCATAACGGATATTTTCCATTACAGTGCCAGTGAAGAGAACTGTTTCCTGCAATACAATACCGAGCGATTTGCGCAATGAAGATTTCTTGATCTTGTTGATATTGATGCCGTCATACCTGATTTTCCCATCTTCTATGTCATAGAACCGATTGATCAGGTTTGTGATTGTTGTCTTTCCTGCACCAGTTGCGCCGACAAAGGCAATCTTCTGGCCCGGTTTTCCATAAAGTGTAATGTTATGGAGAATCATCTTGTTCGGATTGTAGGCAAAGTCTACATCGAAGAAGCGTACATCACCTCGCAGTTTCTCATAGGTAATGGTGCCGTCTGCCTGATGCGGATGTTTCCATGCCCATACGCCAGTGTTGTAATCCGCTTCTTCCAGCTTGCCATTCTTCTCAGTGGCATTAACCAGTGTGACATAACCTTCATCTGTTTCCGGTTCTTCATCCAGCAGCGCGAATATCCGTTCCGCTCCGGCAAGTCCCATAACAATCGAGTTGATCTGCGGGCTGATCTGCTGGATCATTCCGGCAAACTGCCGTGACATACCGAGAAACGGTACAACAACTGCGATACTGATTGGCAAGCCGGAAATGGATACATTGGGCACATTGTATTCAATTAACAGTCCGCCAACCACAGCAACAAACACATAGATGATATAGCTGACATTGTTAAGAATCGGCATCAGTGTATTGGAATACCGGTTGGCATTGAATGCCGCCTCAAACAATTCATTATTGGCTTTATCAAATGCTGCTTCCGCATCCCGTTCGTGATTGAATACCTTGATTACTTTCTCGCCGTTGATCATTTCTTCAATAACGCCTTCCGTTGCCGCAACGTACTTCTGCTGTGCAATGAAGTAGCGGGCTGATTTTCCGCCAACAATACGGGTAATTGCGATGGAGACAAAAGACCCAAGGACAATAACCAATCCCATCCAGATGCTGTAATACAGCATGATGCAAAGAATGGTAGTAATTGAGATGGCAGATATCAGCAGCTGTGGAAATGACTGTGAAATCATCTGACGCATCGCGTCAACATCATTGGTGTAATACGACATGACATCGCCGCGCTTATGAGTATCAAAGAACCGAATCGGCAGTGATTCCATGTGGCTGAACATCGCATCACGCAGCTTTGCCAATGTGCCCTGGGTAAAGACAGCCATCAGCTGATTGTAGGCAAACCCTGCAAGCAGGGAACAGATATACAGTGTCGCAAGTGTTGCGACATTCTTCATAATACCCGGACGGGATTCTCCCCAGCTGAGGCCCTGTTCCCAGGATTCCTGAATCAGTGCGACGACTCTCTGCTGGAATACCGAAGGCAGTGCGGAGATGACGGCATTGATTACAATCAGGCAGATAATAACCGGCAGCAGCTTCGGGAAGAATTCAAACAGCATCTTCAAAAGACGCTTTACAGTTCCTTTTCCTGCACGCTTTTTCATGCGAACACCTCCTTCGTTTCAACGGAGGGTTCTTCTTCATGCCCCTGTTTATTCTGTGAGAAATAAACTTCACGATAGATTTCATTCGTACGAAGAAGCTCTTCACTCGTACCAATCGCATTGATCGTGCCGTTGTCCATAACAATGACACGGTCTGCATCCTCTACCGATGAAGTACGCTGGGCAATGATGATCTTTGTTGTGCTTGGAATATATTCCTTCATTGCCTTGCGGATCAATGCATCTGTTTTTGTATCAACCGCCGATGTACTGTCATCCATGATCAGAATCTTCGGCTTTTTCAGCAGGGCTCTCGCAATGCAGAGTCGCTGTTTCTGACCGCCTGAAACATTAGTGCCTCCCTGTTCAATATAGGTGTTATAACCATCCGGCATTTTATCAATAAACTCATCTGCTTTTGCCAGCATGCACACATGTTTTACTTCTTCATCCGTGGCATTCTTGTCACCCCAGCGAATATTTTCGGCAATCGTTCCGGAAAACAGTACGTTTTTCTGCAGCACCATTGCCACGGAATCCCGAAGGGTTGTGAGATCATAGTCTCTGACATCTTTTCCGCCGACTTTAACAGTTCCTTCACTCACGTCATACAGACGCGGTATCAGCTGCACCAGAGAGGATTTTGCTGAACCGGTGCTGCCAATAATACCGATTGTTTCACCGGAACGTATATGCAGATCTATATTTTCCAGCACCGGACGTTCGGAATGGCTGGCATAACGGAAGGATACTCCCTCGAAGTCTATGGACCCATCTTTTACTTCCATAACCGGATGTTCCGGATTGGTAATGGTGCTCTTCTCATCCAGCACTTCACAGACACGTCCCGCGCTTTCTGCTGAGAATGTAATCATGACAAAGATCATTGACAGCATCATCAGCGAAGTCAGGATCTGAAAGCTGTAGGTAAGCAACGTGGAGAACTGGCCGATGTCCAATTCTGCACCATTCGAGGCAATAATCGTTTTAGATCCAACGGAAAGCACAAACAGCATGACGGAATACATGCACATCTGCATCAGCGGACTGTTCAGCGCAAGGATCCGCTCCGCTTTCGTGAAAATCTTACGGATATCTTCACTGGCATTATGGAACTTTTCATTTTCATAATCCTCACGGACAAATGACTTCACAACACGAATGCCCTTGATATTCTCTTCCACCGATTCATTCAGGGCATCATACTTCGGAAACCCCTTCTTGAATAACGGCATTGTGACCCTGGCAACGGCATAAAGACCAATGCCGAGAATCGGAATCACAAGCAGGAAGATCATCGCCATCGAACCTCCCATGTAAAATGCCATCGCAAAAGAGAAGACCAGATTCAACGGTGCCCGGATTGCAGTACGGATAATCATCATGTAAGCCATCTGAATATTCTGAATATCCGTTGTCAGTCGGGTCACCAATGAGGCAGAACTGAATTTATCAATGTTGGAAAAGGAAAATTCCTGCACCTGATAAAACACATCATGTCGCAGGTTCTTCGCGAATCCACAGCTTGCCTTTGCGCAGGAAATGCCGGCAAGATAGCCGAAAATCAGTGACGCAACAGCCATTGCCAGCAGAATCCAGGCATAATGAAGAATGCGATCGATTCCTCTGCCATCCTTTATTTCATTCACAAGCAACGCAATTGTATACGGGATCAACGCTTCAAAAATCACTTCTCCGATAACGTATATTGGAGCCTCCAGTGAAGGACGCTTATATTCCCTTACACATGAGGATAGTTTTTTCAGTACACTCAAAGAGCCTCACCTCCTACCATATAATACGTGAATGAATTTTATCACAGTTGTCAGTTTACAGAAGAAGTCAATATAGTCGATTCGTTTTGTTTTGTTACTATTGATTTATGAGACGAATCAAGCATATCAGGACATATTCTCTTCCGGTTCAGATTGGTCATCTGGACAAAAACATCTGTCTGAAAGAAGCGGAAGAACTTATCTCCAGCAGACATATCATGCATATGACCAGGAAGCAGATTGCCGCAGAAATCTATGGCCACGCTGTGGTCTATTATTGCTGCATGTTTCTGGAAAAGTTTCATCTCCCAGTGCGCATAATAAAACTGCATGCCAATCCGATTGATCTTTCTGATTACGGTGACACACAGTTTCGTCAGTTTTGTTTTAATTTAATCTGGCTTTTGCCTGGCAGGCATCTTACGGAGGATCAGGAAAACTGATCCACCATCCATTTCATGGATGCCAGTGTCCCTTCCCGATCAACTTCCGGTTCCAGCGACAGAGCGGCTTCACAGCAGTTTTTTGTCAGGAGCCCGACCAGCTTCTTCAGCGGGATATCGCCCTCCCCTGCAGGTACATGAAGAAATGGCTTTGGGCTGACCGCAGGATCATAGTGGTAGTTTTTGAGATGTACATGAGCAATATATGGAGCCATCATTATGGCTTCCTCTTCCAGTGTTTTCGAGAGATACCGCTCCGGAACATTTTTTCTGACTGCCCGATAAGTATTTGCTGGATCATAAAGGAGCCTCACATTTGAACGATTGACCGCTCGTACCAGTTCCAGTGTCATCTCTCCTTTCGGCATATGTGAATAAGGACAATTCTCAATTGCCAGTGTCACCCCATACGGTTTTGCGATATCGCTTGCCTGTATCATTGCCTCCTGAATCTTCTGAAAATCGTCCGTGTCTCCAAACGGCGGTTTTCGATTGTTTGGAAACCGGAAAGGAAATAGTCGGATATTCGAACTTTCCAGTTCGCAGGCAATCTCACAGGCACGCTTTAAAGCCATCAGGTGGTCTTCAATTGTTCCATGAATCACATGAAAAGATTCATCAAACCCGCTGACCTCATCGCTCTCATAGAGTGGGCAGACAAAGAATACCGTAGAGGCAATATTGGAAACTGAAAGGCCATAATCTTTCAGCAGTTTCCTGAGCGTGGCGGTTTCTGTTTCGTCCAGTTCCTCAATCGTCTTGTCCCACGCGTTATGCAATTCGACATAGGAAAAACCATATTCCTTTGCGGTATTAAATGCCTCCTCAAAGGAACCACTGATCTGATCAGATATAATCGAAAGTTTCACCGTCATTTCTGCTCTCCTAGAACAGGTCCAGCAGCTCACGCAGATGATGAATCCTTGTTACATTTACATCCGAATAACGCCGTTCCGAATGCGGCCAGATCCAAATTGGCATCATACCCGCACGATGCGCCCCGTAAATATCATTTGTGAACATGTCTCCGACAAAGGCGCATTCCTCTGGCTTCAGGCCAAGCTTTTCTGCCGTCAGATAAAATATCTCCGGTTCCGGCTTGCGCGTAGTTGTTTCCCCGCTGATCGTCAGCGCGTCCACCAACTCCAGCAGCCCGGTCGATTCAACCTTATACCGCTGCGAGTCTGCCTCTCCATTCGTCAGAATCCCAATCTTATATCCGCGCCGTTTCAGTTCCATGATCGTATCTTTGGCATCTTCATACAGTACTGTATTCAGCGGCTGATGTTCACGCCAGTACTGGGGAAAGTCATCACCGAAATCCACTCCAAATCGTTCCAGAATCATATCTCTGACATAGGTCTTTTTTACATCACCATGCTGTTCATAGATCAGGCACTGCTGTATCACCATCTCGCGATACCAGGGGTCCGCATCCGGCAGGACTTCATCCACCTTCCCGCAATACGTGCGATGCGTATAGGTTTCACGATCTCCCAGAGTGTCATCAAAATCAAACAGAATTGCTTTTATATCCATCGTCATCTCCTTTGGCCTCTTTTACATACACCGGTTCATAAATCCTGATTCCTTTCTGTTCAAAGGATTTATACAGCACAATGCGATCAACGTTTGAAACAACCGGTGTAAACCGTATGCCGTCCAGCCATATATTCTTCTTTTTTGCCCGCACCAATGTAACATGCGGTCGAAACGGTTGTGGATCAACCGCTATTCCCTGCTGACGAAACTTTTCCACGAGATCTGCACGATATTGCTTAAAACCTTCATCCACATTCGCAAGCAGAACAACATGGTCACCTTTCCTGCCTTCAAAGGCTGTAAGCTGTGACAACAGCAGACTGCTTCGCGGAGCAGGAAAACTGTCCAGCGTGGCTTTAATCTGTTCAAATGCCCCCTCTGTCACCTCGCCGAAATAGGCAAGTGTAACATGCAGATTCTCGCGCCGCGGGAAAGAGCCTTCCGTCTGCGTCTTCAGTGATTTCTGCAGCGTCTCACACAAATCTCTGGCGTCTTTATTAATCTCAATTGCGGCAAATAAAATCATCGTATTTCCTCGTTATCCCATTTCTGAAAGAAGCGATTCAGATAAGCCTGATACAGCTGCTCATTCACATTATAGGAATTCGCATGGGTTGCGCCATCCACCAGCAGCAGTTCCTTTTCTGCAGCGCAAGCCTCATAGTTGCGAAGTGTATTTTCTGTTCGCACAAAATGATCGTCATTGCCATGAATAAACAGGATCGGAATCCGATTCTGTTTCATTGCCTCCTGCGCATCTCCGTCTGAAAAGCGAAATTTCGCAATCCACATACATAATAATTCGATTAACGAAAGAACCGGATATGGCGGCAGATGAAAGGAACCTCTTGCCTGTGCTTCCAGAATCGACCGGATTGAGGAATAACCGCAGTCCGCAATCAGACCATGCACCAATGGGGTAATGCCTAGCGTGCTGGCGCAAAGAATCGTTGTACAGCCCATGGAGACTCCATACAGATAGACTGGAAGCTTTTTTGGATTATGTGCTTCCAGATAACGACACCACGTTTTGATATCATTCTTTTCTTTCGCACCAAACGTAATGTAATTTCCCTCACTCTGTCCGCTTGCCCTTTGATTTATAAAAAGCAGATCACAGTGGTGCTGGTGGAGATAACGGGCTACGCCGGCAACATCGTGAGATGGATCACCCCGGAATCCGTGTACACAGAGCACAATGCGTTCCGGCTTTTCACAATGGAGGTAGTTTCCGTGAAGATTCAATTGATCTTCCGACATTACTGTCAGCGAATCCATTGGCTGCTCTAAATACCAATTATGATCTTGCAGATGCTGTTCCATGCAGTTCTTCCAAATTCGCAGGTCATATTCTCCTTCTTTGGCGTAAGGTTTGCCTGGCATACACATTCCTTTACGACTAAAAGTAAACTGAAAAAACATCCAGGCAGTTCCCGCAAGGATCAAAAGTAGGATTACCAGTAATATGACAATCGCAGACATGAGTTCATTTTACCAACATTCCCGAAATAATCCTGTTAAGATTCGTTTGGAGGCATAAAAATGATTCAGATTGCGATCGCCGGTCCCGGCAATATCAGTCATCGATTTCTGGAAGGAATCAAGGATGTTCCAGATGCAGCAGTGACAGCCTTTGGAACCCGAAACCCGAATCGTGTCAAAGCCTATGCAGAAGCCCATCACATTGCGAAGGTCGATTCCTTTTCCAATCTGTGCAACGATTCTTCCATTGTTGCATTTTATATTTCGACGCCAAACCATGTTCATTATGAAATGATCAGAGAAGCGCTTTCTTCCGGAAAACATGTATTGTGTGAAAAGCCCATCACTGTTACCACAGCCGAATACAAGGAATTACTGGGAATTGCGCATGCGAAACAGCTTGTTCTCATGGAAGCGCATAAAACGCTCTATACTCCGGTATTTCAATCCATCTCCAACGCTCTGAATGAACACAGGCTTGGAGAAATATGTTCTGCCTCTGCCGGCTTCTGCCGCAATGACCCGCATGCGCCAGATGAGTGGCGGCTGCACACCAGAGGCGGAGGCGCTTTATATGATGTCGGGTGTTATGGACTTGCGGAACTGTTTGGACTGTTCGGACCAGATCTGCAACTAAAATCACACAGCCAGGAACTTGTAAATGGATTGAATACAGGCGGTATGATTTCTCTGGAAAAAAACGGCATTCTGATGAATGTTCCATATTCCTTTGTGAAAGACGGCGATTGTGACCTCCGTATTGTCGGAACACTCGGTACCCTGACCTGTCATGCCTTCTGGAAATCCGATTCTTATTCCATTCTCTGTGATGGACAGGTAATGAACTATCGCTTCCCATTCGCAAGTGAGTTTACCTTTGAAATCCAGCAGTTTATCAATCGGATCAATAACCGGCAATGGCAGGATCGTTTCTCAGAAGAAATCAGTATGCGTATACTGGAAATACTTGACAGTTCCCTTACAATATAGGGGTGCATAACCTTTTATGGAAAGGAGGAGCCATGGCAAAAAAAGTCTGTGATTTCTGTCTGGAGGAAGGCAAAGGTCTGTTTCGTCAGCCTGAGTCATTATCTGATGGTCACTATATCTGTAAGAATTGCCGCAAGATCATTGAACGCTACGATCTGCCGGTAAAATATGACTTATTTCAGCTTCTGGTAACCGCAGAACCACACATGCAGGAAATGATGATGGGCGATTATCTTGAACATCATAAGCCCGCGGAAGCGATTGCCAAGTATTATCCAACACCTGCTATGCGTCTTCATGAAGGAGAACATTGCGTAAATGTCAGTCCGGCAACCATCCGTGTAGATGCCCGTGCCATCCCCGCGAAAACAGCAGTTTCCCGCATAAGCGATATTTCACGGAAAGATATCGTCAATCTTTCCGATGCCAAAGGCACTTCCGGACAGGAAGTGGAAGGCACCCTGTACGAAACGGATGCGGCATTATATTTCCTTTCCGAAAACTTCATCAACTGCCATCGTTTGACTTCCATTGTAGATACACATTTGGACACCGAGGCAATTCATGTATTGGAACATGGCAAAGAATTCTCCTATCAGTTGCAGAATGCCGATCTCTTCCTTCTGCGTTCTGCTTTCTACCAGATGGCAGTCGCTGCTGCTTCCAACAAAAAGAAGAGTCTCATCTACCTTGCCAGCGAAAATACTATGACACTCACTTCCGGCAAATACAATGTGCCGAAGAACATCAAGAGCGGCGTCTACTGGGTAAACCCGGTTGATGCGGCGTCAATGCGCGTACGCGATGCCAATGGTCAGCTCCATGCCGTAAATAGCGGTCGTATCCGAATCGACAACGGTTCAACACTGGAAGTAAAAGGTGAATACCAGCTTCGCTACAACAAGCGTGATCCCAAAAAAGAAGAGAAAAAGATTACGCTCAATTCCAGAAATTAACAGTCCTATATAAAAGCTTCGCAAAATCTGCGAAGCCTTTTTTTTGATCAGTTTTTCTTCCAGGTACTTTTCGAGAAGAACACCAGAATCGGCAATATTTCCAAGCGGCCAGCCAGCATATCAAATATCATGACGATTTTTGATAACGTGCTGTACGCACTGAAATTACACGTTGGACCAACCGCCGCAAAGCCAGGTCCGATATTGTTGAAGGTTGCCATAATTGCGGAGAAGTTCGTCTCCATCGAAAAGCCATCCAGAGAAATAAGCAGGAATGAGAAGGTAATAATCGCAACATACGCGATCAGATAACCGTTAACATTGTTCATCACTTTCTCATCGACCGGAACACCATTGACTCGTACCTTCCGAATTTCCGATGGATGCAGAACCGCATGGAAGTTGCGTCGCAGGCTCTTCATCAATAGCAGCAGCCGCGCGACTTTAATACCGCCGCCGGTAGAACCGGCACAGGCACCGCTGAGCATCAGGAACAACAGAATGCTTTTTGAGAAGCTCGGCCATAAATCAAAGTCCGTTGTCGCATAACCGGTTGTTGATATTACAGTTGCGACCTGGAATGCCGCATGACGCAATGATTCTCCAATTGTAGTGTAGAGACCTGATATATTCCAGGTGATCAGCAGGATTGATACAACAACGATAATCACATAAAGATGCAGTTCTTCATCACGGAGCACTTCTTTAACCCGTTTCAGAAGCAGCAGATAGTAGCAGCTGAAGTTCACACCAAACAGCAGCATGAATACTGTTGTGACATTCTGCAGATACGGGCTGTAGCTCGCAAAGGAATCTGCCTTTACGCCGAAGCCTCCGGTACCGGCTGTTCCAAACGCATGACAGATTGAATCAAACAGACTCATTCCGCCAAGCAGCAGGAATACAACGTCCAATACGGTAAGCACTACATAGATCAGATACAGAATCTTCGCAGTCTGACGCATACGCGGCACAAGTTTGCCTACCGATGGTCCAGGTGACTCTGCTCTTAGAATGTGAAGTGTGAATCCTTCATTTTTTCCGGCCAGCGGAACAATCGCCATCAGGAAGACAAGAACGCCCATGCCTCCAACCCAGTGACTGAAACTGCGCCAGTACAGTAAGCCGTGATCCATCGCTTCCACATTCGTCAGGATCGAAGAACCGGTTGTTGTAAAACCGGATACTGTTTCAAATACCGCATCTACATAACTGGGTATCTCACGGGAGATCCAAAATGGAAGAGCTCCGAATAAGGACAGTGCAATCCAGGTAAAACCTGTTGTGACCAGACCTTCCTTGGCATAGAAGTTATGTTTGGCGTCTCTGGTTATTGCAAGCAGAATGCCTGCCGCAACCAGCACTATGAGCTGACTTTTCAAAAATGCAAATGCGGCATTCGCTTCATGGTACAGAAGACTGATACCCCATGCCGGAACCATGAACACCGCTTCCAGAATCAGAATAAACGCAATGATTTTTCCGATCTGTTTATAGTTCATCGCATACCGCATGATCAGTCTCCAAAGATATCATTCAGCTGATTGATATGTACATCTGAATTTGTGACAATAACAACACTGTCACCTTTTTTAATACAGGAGTTTCCAGATGGAATCTCCAGCTTATCGCCACGCAGGATTGAAACAATCAGAACATTGTTACGCGTATGGATATCCTTCAGTTTTTCACCCAGATGACGGGTATCCTTTTCGGCAATAAATTCAATTGCTTCAATGCGCCCACCGCCAAGACGATGCACTGCAACCGCGCTGCCCTGCTGGTTCTGCATTGCCCGTACATAACGAACGATCGCAAAACTTGCAAGTTCCTTTGGTGAAATAATGGAGCCAAGTTCCAATGAACCCAGAATCTTATTGTTTTCCGCGTGGCTCAGCTTGGTGATAACCTGAGAGACATTGCGGGTATTTGCATAAAGAGAAATGACAATATTCAGTTCATCCAGGCCTGTCAGCGTGACAACAGCATCACTTGCGCCAACGCCTTCCATATCAAGAAATTCCTGGCTGCTGGCATCACCTTCTACAATCGTTGCGTCCGGCAGCATCTCTGCCAGTTCACGGCAGCGAGCCGGATTGTTTTCAACGATTGTGCAGTCAATGCCGGTACCCTCCAGTTCTTTTACCAGATAGTAGCTGATGCGTCCGCCGCCGGCGATTACAACGCGCCTTGCCTTCTTGGTAATAATGCCAAGATTCTTTAACAATGTGGTCAGATGATCGGTCGCAGCCGTTATAAACAGAAGGTCATTTTCCCGGATGATGAAATTTCCATCCGGCATAATGGTTTCCCCGTTTCGCTGTACCGCACAGACCAGAACCTGGGTATGAATAATATCCTGCAGTTTGCTTAGCGGATTATTCCGAAGCGGGTTTTTCCCATCCACTTTCAGTTCAACAATTTCAACATAGCCCTTGGCAAATGTATCAATACTGAGAAAGCCCGGAAAGCGCAGCAGCCGCGCAATCTCCCGCGCAGCCCGCTGTTCCGGATTAACCGCCATGGTAAGTCCAAAAATATCGCGCATTTCAAATGCCTGTGAACGATACTCCGGATTGCGAATTCGCCCGATTGTTGTCAGATTCGAGTTCATACCGTGAGCAGTCATGCATGCGAGCATATTTACTTCATCCATATCGGTAGCCGCAATAAACAGATCTGCATCCTTGACACCAGCTGTCTCAAGAACTGACATACTGGCAGCGTTTCCCGTGACGCCGATAACATCATATCGACCAATCAGGTTTTCCAGTACATCACTGTCACAGTCAATGACCGTCAGTTCATGTCCTTCATTTGTTAACTGTTCGGTCAGAGATGCGCCAATTTTGCCTCCACCGGCAATGAGTATTTTCATCGTAAAAACCTCAGAAATATTTTCTTTATTACACGCATCGACTATTCTAGTCTACCCGCAAACAAAATACAAACCATCCACAGCGTCAGCTGTACTACAGTTCCAGTGCTGTCCAGTCTCCTTTTCGGAAACGAATTGAAAATAATGTAAATCTGCTGACCTGGTCAGCCAGAATTCCAAGCCAGATTCCAGTTATACCCAGCGGAATCACGGAGGTCAGCAGCCATGTCACAGCAGTTCGTATCAACGCAACAGAAATCAGTGAAACAAACATGGTGAATTTCACATCACCTGCACCGCGCAGGCAGCCGGCATAGATGATCTGAGAAATCTGGAAGATATCGATAACAACCAGATAGCGACAGAGTACGACTCCCATTTCAAGGATTGCGGGATCCTTGAAAAACAGGGAAAACAGCGCTTTTCCTCCAGCAAGAAGAACTGCTGATATACACAGTGAAATCACCAGGCCGATCCGCTGACAGATGGAGCCATACTGTTTTGCCTTGGCAGGGTTCTGTTCACCCAGACTTCTTCCGATTAGCGCAACTGCTGCAACCTGCATTCCGTCTCCAAACGCAAAGGTAACCCCAAGAAAATTCATCGCAACATTATGAGCTGCGAAAGCATCTGTCCCAAGTCTTGCGGCAATCAGAGCCGTGTACATAAATCCGATCCGCATTGCGAGGTTCTCCATCAGCAGATTGGCAGAAAACTTCAGGATTTCCCACAATAACCGAACGCGCGGATAAATCTTTTCTTTTATCAGATATGGTAATGATACATAACTGCTGATGTGAAACAGAGACCAGAACGACATTCCACAGGCAACTGCTGTTCCAAAAACCGTCGCGATTGCCGCACCTCGTAATCCAAGTGCCGGGAATCCAAAGTGCCCCTCAATCAGCAGATAATTAAAAATGATATTCACAACAGATGATGTGACATTCGTTGTCATCGCAATTCTGGTATTTCCGCTTCCGCGTTGTGCAGCATTAATGACAATGGACAGCACATTAAAAATCATTCCACCCTGGATAATCTGAAAATACAGGATTGCAGGAGCGTGCGTATCTGCATTTGAACCGCACCAGCGTATGACCGGGTCCATAAATGCAATCGAAAGCACCGTGATAAGGGCACAGGCAATCGTGGAGAAAACAATTGCGGTGACCATGATCCGGTTCGCCTCATCCCTTCTATCCTGCCCACGCCTTCTTGCGACCAGAGCTGATACAGCAATCGTAATCGCAATAAATGGAGCCAGTGCTATGAACTTTGGCTGAACCGTTAAGCCAACCGCAGATACCGCATACGTACCTGACGCCGATACCATGAGTGTATCGATCATTCCTGCAAGCTGAATAAAAACAGATTCAAGCACAGCAGGCCATGCCATTTTTATTGTCTCTTTGATCAGATTTTTATTTGATGGAGATTCCATAATGCAATCATACTTCAGCCTGTGCATGATTTTGAAGAAAGAGAGAATTTTCTTCTTCCAAAAAACAAAAAACAATGCGCAGATCCGCAATGCGATTCCGCATGCATGTTTTGTCAGATAAAAAGGGCTCTCCTGACCCATTGATGGGTAAATTCTAGACATAAAATGTGTTAGAACACGCATTCTGCAGCGGGTTATCGCTCTTTATAGGTCTGTTCGGCAGCTGTATGGTCAGATCTGAACATA
>JAFWJY010000192.1 GCA_017514525.1 Solobacterium sp.
CATTCCAGGAATCTTGGCGTCAGAGATTTCTTGACGACATCCTGATCCATTGCCTTCAGCGCTTCAATCAGAGGCTTTGCGACAGCTGCTTTCACTTCTACTAGTTTTGCCGCATTCCGATTCTGAGATTCTTTACGTCCCGGTTCATTCGGATAACCCATTCCCTTCGGTGAACCAAATGCGACGGTAAAGATATTCTTGAGGTTTACATCAGCACCCCAGCCAAAGCCTTTGGCATATGGGAGCGCTAATGCATTACCATTATTAATCTGCAGGAACAGATATGCATCACTCGGTTCAATGCAATAACCGCAGACAACGCCCGGCATCATATTGCAGGCCATCAGTGCGCCTTGTCCGGTACCACAGCCGGTAACGACAAAGTCTACTGCACCGGAGTTCAATAACAGTGCTGCCTGAACACCAATATTCAGATAGGTCAGATAACCTGGCTCTCCAAGCTGCAGCGGTGCTTCAGCAGTACTCATACCGGTGTTGTATACGGTATGGCCCATCGGTTCTACAATTTCTTTCAGACAGCCAATAATTGTATCGTTCTTGGCAGACTGAGAGAACTCATTAATCATCGCAATTTTCATATATCGTTTTTATCCTTTTTGTTTTATCCAGTATGTTTCGGTTTCATTGAATGAAAGGACATCAGCTGCTCTTCCACCGATGTCCTTTTCACTCTGAAAGGGTTTTATGAGATACAGCGATTAGCGCTGTACGCGAGCACCGGCACCGCCCATGATTGCTTCGACTTCTTTACGATTAGCCATGGAAGTGTCGCCTGGAGTTGTCATCGCAAGTGCACCGTGCGCTGCACCATAGTTGACCGCAACTTCCGGATCACCGGTTGTCATCAGGCCGTATACAAGACCGGATGCGAAGGAATCGCCGCCGCCGACACGATCGAGAATCTCAAGTCCGTCATAGCTCTTGGACATGTAGATTTCTCCATCGGCATAGCACATTGCCTTCCAGTCATTGACTGTCGCAGTCTTTACAGTACGCAGTGTTGTTGCGACAGCTTTCCAGTTCGGATAGGTCTTAACTGCTTCATTGAGCATCTTTCTGTAACCATCCAGATTCAGCTCTTTGAGGTTGGCGTCGTTGCCTTCTACTTCAAAGCCAAGGCAGGCTGTGAAGTCTTCTTCGTTACCGATCATAACGTCAACATACTTGGCAATCTCACGGTTGACTTCCTGTGCCTTTGCCTGACCGCCGATTGCAGACCACATGGAAGGACGGTAGTTCAGGTCATAGGAGATTAATGTGCCATACTTCTTCGCTGTCTTGATCGCTTCAACAACTGTTTTGGAAGCTGTCTCAGACAGTGCGGCGTAGATACCGCCAGTATGGAGCCAGCGGGCACCGAGCTTGCCGAAGATATATTCGAAATCGAAATCTTCTGCAGTCGCTTTGGAAATCGCGGTATTCGCACGGTCAGAACAGCCGACTGCGCCACGAATGCCAAATCCACGTTCTGTGAAGTTGATACCGTTGCGGCATACACGTCCGATACCATCTGTCTTCATCCATTTAATCAGAGATGTATCAACACCACCCTGGCAGATGAAGTCTTCCATCAGACGTCCGACTTCGTTGTCTGCGAATGCGGTAATAACAGCTGTCTTCATGCCGAAGCACTTGCGCAAACCGCGAACAACGTTGTATTCTCCGCCGCCTTCCCATGCGCGGAATTCACGAGCGGTACGAATTCTTCCCTCTCCCGGGTCAAGTCTTAACATTACTTCGCCAAGACTTACTGCATCATACGTATAGGTTCCCTCTGGTTTTAAGTTCAGATCCATAGTTTTATCCTCTGATTTCCTTTACTAAAGCAACTGCTTCTTTTGTCATTTCCTTAATCTTGTCGAATTCGCCGGCTTTGATGAGATCACCCTTTACCATCCAGCTTCCGCCGCAGGCAATGATCTTGTCGCAGCTCAGGAATTCATTTAGGTTCTTTGCGCTGACACCGCCTGTCGGCATGAATTTCAGCGTTGTGAATGCGGCACCCATTGCCTTGATTGTTGCGACGCCGCCGAACTGTGCTGCCGGGAAGAACTTAACGACCTTCAGTCCGCGCTTGACTGCCTGAATAACATCACTCGGTGTGACAGTTCCCGGATATACCGGAATGTTCTTGGAAATGCAGTAGTCAACCACTTCCGGATCAAATCCCGGGCTGACAATAAACTTTGCGCCTGCCGCAACGGCACGGTCTACCTGTTCAATGGACAGCACTGTACCAGCACCTACGCACATATCTGGATATGCTTCGGACATGATGCGGATGGACTCTTCAGCTGCCTCTGTACGGAAGGTAACTTCCGCTACCGGTAAGCCGCCTTCTACCAGGACGTCTGCCAGTGGTTTTGCGTCTTTTACGTCATTCAGTACGACGACAGGTACTACACCATAAGACGCAATCTGTTCATTCATGGATTCAAACATTATTATTTTCCTTCTTTCCTTCTCTTGTTACTGAGGCTGTTTGCCGATATATGCAAGAATGCCGCCATCTACATAAAGGATGTGGCCGTTAACGAAGTTGGACGCATCACTTGCCAGGAATACTGCCGGTCCTTGAAGGTCTTCCGGATTGCCCCAGCGCTCTGCCGGTGTCTTGGCAACGA
>JAFWJY010000193.1 GCA_017514525.1 Solobacterium sp.
AAATGCGGCTACTTCTTCATGTTCGGCCATGCCGGCAAGAAATTGCTCTTCATGGGTCAGGATTTTGCCCAGTTCCATGAATGGGATGAAAACGTTGAACTTGACTGGTGGCTCTGTGATGAACCGCTGAACCGCAGCGTTCTGCTGTTTGTCAAAGACCTGCTTCATATTTATACCTCTCATCCGGCGATGTATGAACTGGATGACTCCTGGGAAGGCTTTGAATGGGTAAATGCGGATGACCGTGACCGCAGCATCTTCTCCTTTATCCGCAGAGATAAGACGAAAAAGAAGAGCCTGTTGTTTGTCGTAAACATGACACCGATGGAACGCAGCGATTATATGGTCGGTGCACCGGTCAAAGGAAACTACAAGCTCATCCTTGATCAGGACGGCGCAGTTGATCCAAAGGGTGAGAAACAGACCGTATACAAGGCGGAAAAGGGTGAATGCGACGGCAAAGACTTCCACATTTCCTACCCGTTAGCACCGTATGGATGCGCAATGTTTGAATTCAACGGCTGACACACAGCGGCATGAAAATTGCCGCTTTTTTTGATTTGCGGTAAAGTAGAAGGCATGATACGGATTGAAAACAACTGGTTTATGGCCATCAACATCGCTGTCGTGGTGTTATATCTGTTTTTTATCGCAAGAGGTGCGAAAAAAGGATTTTTGCTTCAGATCCTTTCAACATTCGGCACGATTTTATCGTTCCTTGCCGCATGGCGGTACTGTGGGTTTGCGGCTCGCTATTATAAGCTGTGGCCGGAGAATCTGAATCCCATGGGGAACACACCGGTTGTAAAGGACGCAGTTTATATTTATCTGAATGAGATCGCGTGGTTTGCGGCGCTGTTTATAATTTTGCTGCTGCTGTTCAAGATCCTCGAAAAACTGGTGCGCGGCATTTCTGATCTTCCGGTAATTAAGGAAATCAGCGAACTGCTCGGCGGAATTCTCGGGGCAGTTGCGGCGACGGTATGGATCGTTGTGATTTCGACCGTCATGCGTACGCCGTTATTTGAAAACGGCATTGAAGCTGTTGATCAGACAGCGCTTGGCATTATCAGCTCGACGACCGGCAGGATTGTGGAACAGTTTGCCGGACCGGTTACATCGTCAGAAACTTTCAGCAAACTCTTTCAGAATGTACAGAACCTGGATGGTAAGGACAAGGAATTCCTGGAAGACTGGCTGAGTGATCATGGCTTTGATCCGATGTCTGCATCGGAGGTAACCGTACCTGCGTCTCCTGAGGCAAGTGAATGAGCCTGTTTACCCGTTTTGAATTGGATCGCATCCGGGATGCGATGGCGGAAGAATGTCTGAGCGCTTCCGGCAGACGTCTTTTGGATGCGTGCACGCCTTCCTATGAACCAATCGTAATTCGCCGGGATCGTGACCGTCTGGAAGAAGCGATGAATGCCGTGATCCGGTTTGGTACGGCACCGCTGGAAGGAATCGGTGACCCGGAACATCTGCTGAAACAGTCTGCCAAAGGCAGAGTGCTGACTGCCCAGGAACTGGTGCAGGAGTTGAAACTGATCCGCACGGTTCGTGCGGTTGTTCAATATGAAACTGCGATTCAGGAAATCCCTCATCCGGAGCTGCGGGATCTTTTTTCTGCGCTGATCGTGCATGATGCGCTGGAAAAGACGATTGCCAATGCGATCAATGACTATGGAGAAGTAAAGGATTCCGCAAGCACTGCACTGTATGAAATCCGCAGTCAGCTGCGCTCAGCTGATCAGTATATCGCGGATGCGGTAGAACAGTTTCGCAGAAGCCATGCGGATTCCATGGTGGATTCGATTGTTACCGTGCGCAATGGCAGAACGGTACTGCTGGTTAAAGTCAGTGATAAAAACCGTTTTGGCGGAATTGTCTACGGGGATTCGCAGAGCCATCAGGCCAGTTATATTGAGCCAGCATCGTTAATGCGGGCCAATAACCGGAAGCTGGAGCTGCAGAATGCGGAAGAAGAGGAAATTGCCCGCATCCTTGCGAAGATCTCGGAAGCTGTCACAACACTGGCGGAGGAAGAGCTTTCCAATGTGGAAACCCTTGCGATGCTCGATGCGATTTTTGCGAAAGCTTCCTGGGGCGTTAAGAACCATGCGTGCGCCGCAGCGCTGAATGAAGAAAAACGGTTTTCCATTCTGCAGGCCCGACACCCATTGATCCCGGAAACAGAGGCGGTCAAGAATGACTACCATCTTTCGGAGCCATATCATACCTTCTTGATCACCGGGCCGAATACCGGCGGTAAAACCGTTTCCATGAAAATCTTTGGTCTGTTTACGCTGATGACCTACTGCGGTATGCCGGTGCCGGCCGATGCAGCCGACATTCCGTTTTTTGACCGGGTATTTGCGGATATCGGCGATGATCAGTCCGTGGCGAGCTCCCTCA
>JAFWJY010000014.1 GCA_017514525.1 Solobacterium sp.
AAAATATCCGAGATTCATTTCATAAGTCCGGCTCCATCGCTGAGATGCCGTCATGAAATCGATAAAACCCGGTATAACCTCTCTCAGGACCGATTTGTATTTACGCATGGTCGAATACCTCCCAATCTAAGGGATAGTCTTCAATACTTAGCGAACACTCCCGCAGATGTTTAATATCGGCGCTGAGGTATGATTCAACCGATCCTGGATCAGTATGACCAAGCGTCTGAGAAATCACAGGCTGTACCACTTCATGTTCAAGAAGTTTCGTTGCCAGATGATGTCGGAAGATATGTGTTCCTTTGCGGTCTCCTTTGCTTTGCCGGATACCTGCCTGCTTAAAAATGCGGGTAACGCAGTATGATACATTACAAGATTGAAACGGCTTATTCTTTTTCGTGACAAACAGATACTCGGATTCTGCTTTCCGTTCGTTTGAAACGTAGTCATAGATTGCGTTTCCCACATAAACATGCATTGGTATTTTCAGAGGAACATCAGTTTTACTTTGAACAACAGATATTGTCTCTTTCTCCCAGTTAATACTGTTCAGTTTAAGACTGGCAATATCACATGCCCTCAATCCGGTATACAAAAGGGTTAATCCTATAGCTTTATCGAGAAATGACAATCCGGAATTCGTTTCCATGCACAGATCTTTAATCCTCTGAATTTCATCGTCTGTAAGGTATTGGATATTCTTGCGTGTGACTCGGATGTAAGGTAGGAAATCTGCCAGACGCTTGCATTCAGGATAACGATCAGAGACTAAAATGAGTAGCTCATATAAGCGATAACGGTAGCTTGATTCATACAGAGGTTTTCCCTCGTGGATGAAGAATCCAATTACATCGTTCTCGGATATTTCAGAAAGAGTGTTATTTCCTTTGTTTTGAAAGAAGCAGAAAAATGAACTGCAACGGTTGGCAGCACTCAAAATGGAGGAGTCAGTTAGTATACCTTCGTTTACCGCTTTGAAAATATAGTGATCGATAATCTCAGAATACTGCTGTTGTAATTTTGAGTAGGCGCCACGTTTTGAACCAATAGGTGTAAGAAATATTGAATCATTGACCATAACTATTCTCCTTTCATGTATCGGTCAATGATGATCATATAAATAAAATCCGAACCTTTTTGGTTCGTAAGTCCTGTATTTAAGTCAAAATCCGAAAAAGGTTCGGATTTATCAAAGGTTCGGATAAAAGAAAAAATCCGAAGGTTCGGATTATTTACATGACAGAAAATGAACGCGATGAAGCTGCAAAACTGCTTACCGTAAACTGGTTCAATGATTTTGAAGAACGGCTTCCCATTTCAGTGCGTATTCTGATTTCCTTCAGTATGGAACTACTGCTGGCAGTCATTGTCTACTCGTTTCATATTTCCTACCCAAACATGATTCTGGTGACCGGACTGGTCGCATCTTCCGCATTGCTTGGCATGTATGGCGGCGTTACCGCTGCCATTGTCATGCTCGCATACACCTTTTTCTTCTTTTCTTCCAATCACGATTTTGTGACATTTGAAGCTGTCAATCGGCAGAAAGTAATCGTCTCCACCATCGGCATTCTCGCAATTACAGGTACCGTCTGCTTTCTGAAACGGGAAGAAAACGATGCCTTCCGGAGAATCAAGCTTTATATGGAAATGCTGAAGAAGGATAACGAACTGCTGGAAGAAGCCACAACCGTTGATCCGCTGACCGGCATCCGCAACCGTTTCTCCCTGCGCCGCGACTATGATCAGTACATTGGCAAGTCCATCCATGTCATGATGATGGATCTGGATAACTTCAAGCAGATCAACGATACCTGCGGTCATGATGTAGGTGACAGCCTACTGAAAGACACCGGCAAACTGCTGTCAGAATGCTTCGGCAACCAGTACAGCTACCGGTATGGCGGTGATGAGTTTCTGATCATCCAGCCGGATATCAGTGAAGCTGCATTTGCAGAAGAATGCCGTAAACTGCAGAAATGCATGGGCCGCATATCAATCAGCGGTCATTCTGAACATCCGCATTTTTCTGCAGGTTATGTATATGGCAAGACCACTGAACATGACAATCTGCGTCAGATGATCAAACAGGCAGATGAGCAGCTTTACACCTCAAAAAATGCTGGCAAGGACAAAGTTCAAGGCACTGTGTTCCACGCAGCAGCGATTCCTGCATCCCACTAAAAAAACAAAAATGGTTCTGCAAAACGTATGATCACATACGCATCGCAAGAACCTTTTTTATTGCCAAGAATCCAATCAGTCTGTAAAGGAGCCTCTCACATAGGCACGCAGCACTTTTACTTCACCCTGCTGCGCTGTTATGCACACCCGTCCAAGTGAGGCGGGCAGAATAAAGGTTTCTGCATAATGGACGGTAAACGGTTCGAACGCATGGCCCGGACTGCTGATAACAGCACACTCTCCATCCACCAGGTTGCACATGCTGACGGAATCATGAAGATGAATCTCTGCTTCTGTCTGGATAGTATAGCGTCTTGTCTCAATGAACTCCAGTTCATGGAGACCGGTATGTTCTTCTTTGTACGCAGAGTTAACGGATGTTGTTTCAAACTGATTCACCAAATGATTCTGCACCCATTCTGTCGTGCGACCCCATTGAATGACATGAGAACCATGTTCGATATTAATCGGACGCGGTTTACCGTCGAGGCCAAGCCGGCCCCAATCCCATAATTTGAACGTGAAAATGTAAGGAGTTGCGCTGACCTCCAGCACCATGGAATTGCTGCCGGAACAATGAATCGTTCCAGCTGGAATCAGGAAGTGATCATGTTTTTTAGCAGGAATCCGGTTCACATAGTTTTCTGCTTCAAAAACACCGGTATCCTGTGCCTGGTTCAGTGCCTCCAGCATCGCCTCCGGCTTCGTGCCAGTCTTTACCCCAAGATAAACACAGGCATCTTCCTTTGCGTCAAGGATGTAGTAGCTTTCATCCTGCGTATAGGCCATGCCGAACTGGCGATGAATATAATCCGTCAACGGATGAACCTGAAGACTCAGATTCTGCCCGCCAATCGTATCAAGGAAGTCAAACCGGATCGGGAATTCTGCTCCAAAACGTGCGTAGTTCTTCGCACCAAGCAGCTGCTTTGGACGATAGAGTATCAGATCCATGGCAGGAATTTCCACATCCACATTTCCATAGCGCAATAACAGGGAATTTTCTTCCGGTACGCCATCAAAAGACCAGGCATAGTTTGGCCGATCCGGATCGAGATTGCAGTGCTCTTTCATCCACTGCCCGCCCCAGACACCCGGGTCAAAATACGGAACCAGGCGGAATGGCTGTGCCACCGCACGATTCAGCCCATTCCGGAATGATTCACCGGAAATCAGTTTCGGGTCATTTTCCGCATTCGTATCAACCAGCCAATCGATCCGATCAAGGAGATCAAACTTCAACCGATCCGCCATGCGCCATTCTACAAAGTAGTCCCGTTTGTACTTGCGCAGGATATCTTCATCCGTATTCGAACAGTTATAGTTTCCCATTCCTGCCCGAAAACGCAGCTGGATTTCCCATCTTGCAAGATCAAAGTAGACAAGGAGATCGCCTGGATGTACCAAAACCGCACCCATACCATAGATGAGTACCGTTCCCGTTGCCTGCTGCACCTGTTTTCTGACTTCTTCCAGCTTTGACAGATCCATGAATGTCTCAACGGTTCCGCTGTACATATGGCCAAATACGCGGTCTTCTGTCAGCCATGGCGCCATCTTTTCTGTCATGGCCGATTCTGACAGATACAGATCTCTGGTTTCGATCACAAGTGCGGGATTTAACTGTTTCAGCTGCGGAAGGATTTCTTCATCCCTTACACCGGGATAGGTTTCCGCAACGATGACCTGCTTTCCAGCCGAAGCCTGGCGCAGTCTGTCCAGTATTGCATCATAACCTCGTGTTACTTCATTCTGATTATCACTTACGGTAATGTGAGGAAACCGATCATAATTACTCATGTGCCTCTGCCCTTATCTCCCCATTTTCTTTGAATACACGGAATGTAAATGGATGCTGTTCGGTTAATGCATAGTTGTGGCCAGCGCATGGATTCCATACTGCTCTTACCTTAAGCGGCTCATCACCAGTATTGATCAGACGGTGCGCCAGATTGCCCCTGATGTGATGCACACTGCCAGGGAATACCTTTTCGCACCATGTCTTCCCGTCATGATTCATAAGCATCAGCAGTCCTTCACCTGCTTCTCCTTCATATACTTCCTCCACGGTCTCATCCACATGCCAGTGTCCTCTCGTAAAAGCGCATTCTCCATTAATCCGCACCGGATATACAGTTGTAAGACCATAGGATAGGGAGCCCGGAACAGTTGGATCACCATCATCTGTTTTTACTTCGTACAGTATTGTTTCCGGATCTACCCCTTCGGTATTTTGAAACAGATTCTGAATGTCCTTCAGCCTCTTGGTTCCACTGCTGATTTCCACGCCCGGGCGCAGGGCAGAGAAGTCCGTATGAAATGCCGGTTCTTTGATCGTCATAACAGAATGCGGACGCGGTGTTCCGACCAGCAGGCGGCAGTTTCCGCTTACCTGCAGTTCTCCACAGGAGGCAGGAAGAAATACCGACTCTGTAAATGCAATTTCTGTTGTCTCGTTTGTTTCGGTCAGCTTGGCATCGCCTTTTACACATGACAAGGTGCGGAAGGTATCCGGATGCGCCGGCAATACATAGCTGCCGCATACATCGATCAGATCAACGGTATATTCCGGGAAATCTGCAATCCGCTTTACTTTCGGCTGACCGTCAATTGGCGTTGACACACAGTCTCCACGCTGTCCGCACACGACTACATCCAAACTGTTTTCAATATGAAGCTCCCGAAGATTTCCGTTTGCATCTTTGCGGTTGTAATCATAGAAGCGATATGTGGTATTGGAATTCGTACCGATCTCCAGTGCAAGAATCCCAGCACCCAGCGCATGCAGTGTACCGCTTGGCACCAGCACAAAATCGCCTTCCTTTACATTGATGTGATACAGATGATCTTCAATCGTGCCGGCATCAATCGCCGCTTTAATTTCATCGCGGGAAGAAAAGTCTGAGCCAGCAACCAGGCGTGCACCTTCATCTGCCGCAAGGATATACCAGCTTTCTGTTTTTCCATGGTCATGGGAAACCCGGTTGGCATATTCTTCGCCCGGGTGCACCTGGACAGAAAGCGATTCTTTGGCGTCAAGAAACGCTGCTCTAAGCAGATCCTGATCATCCACCAGCTTTCCAAGCATGCCATCATGATCTTCTGCCACAAGAGATGCCAGGGTTCTTCCTGCATCCTTTCCAGCTGCGACAACAGACTGGGCAGATGGATGAATACTGACTTCCCAGGATGTCCCCTGACCATGCCAGTCATAGCCTCTGATTGCAGCCAGCTTTTTCCCGGCCCAGATTGTTTCGTTGTAAATTGGTGTTAGTTTAATTGGCCCCATTGTAATTACTCTCCCTTTTGAAATACCTGATCAATCGTGAGTTTGTAGTCATCAGATAGATAGATCGAATCGGTGTATTCGACCGGAACATCTTTACTGAATCCCTTCCGTATTCTATGAATAACAGCTGTCGGTTGCGTGATTTGAAACAATGCCGCCTCTTCCGCACTGGCAATGGATGCTGTGATGGTTTCATTCACATGGTCGATTGGATAGTCAGCCTGCTCCAGAAGTTCATACAGTGACCCGCTGTAGTCTGATGTATCATCTAACGGAATCGCTGGGCTCAGTACAGTTACATAGCGAACGATTGGCTTGCCGCTAAGGTAGGAATCCCGTGTCAGTGTCAGCAACGGCATATTTGCCGGTGTTGAGAAAAACAGCGATGCCTCCTGCGGTACCTTGGCATATTCCACCGACACGATTCTTCGATCCTGGCGATGATTATGCTCAATCCCTTTAAAGGAAGAAGAGAAACTGGTCGACATTACTTTCGGGCGCGGTATGACAATCGTACCGCTGCCCCGTTTTCTTGAGATATACCCCTGCCGCATCAGAGAGTCCATTGCCTGACGAACTGTAATTCTTGAAATAGAGAATTCCTTCATCAGCTCCGCCTCAGTTGGAAACAGCATTCCTTCTTCATAGACACCTGTTTCAATCCGAGATTGCAGGATCTCATACAACTGGCTCCATAGCGGTTTTTGTCCGGGTCCTTTGTTTAGAACTGTCTCACTCATTCTATTGTCCCCTCCCAATCGAATCCTGTAACTGTCCTTATCATACAATACTTTTTATCTTATTGTCATAACTTTTCTAAATTTGTACTAACAAAACAAAAAAAAAGACCGCCAGACAAGTTGTCTTACGGTCTCTCAAACCTGTTTTTACTGATGTGTGTAGCAGTAGCAGATATTGTAGTACGGATCATCTTTGTTCTCGGAATACCACTCTACATGCAGGGAATCTTCCGAAACAACGTACCAGATTTCAAATGAGGAACCCTGTTCATCTTGATAATTGAACGTGACATCGTCGATCTTGGTCCAAGTTCCTTTTACATCCATTGCACCGCCGCCATCTTCAATGTGATGAATTGCAGTGCCATCCTGATTGAACTTGTAATAACTCTGCTCACTTTCAAACAGGGATGCCTCTGTCTCACGATCTGCATAATGGGAATCCCCAAATTCTTCTTCCTGTACCAGAATCCAGTTGATCTTCCAGGTACCGACAATCTTTTCTTTCTTTGCGCAGCCTGTTAAGGAAAGTGCCATTAATCCTGCCGCAAGAACTGCCATCATTTTTCTGACTAATTTCACTGTATCTCCTCCTTTATAACCGCCATTATCATAACACCGTATTCCATCCCTTCAGACACAACGCATATTTTCCAGAGCGCATCGATCAAAGCGTCTTCCTGCGCTTATTAGCACATCGGATGGCCTTCCTGTTTTTTCGAAACGTGTTCAGGGATTAATTGGGGTTTCGTATTAAATGTTAAGCAGATCTGTTCCTTTCCCATATACCGCTTCCCAATCAGCCGTGAAATCATCCACTGCCTTTGCGATATTGGCATTGGCATAAGTTGCCTTCAGGATTGCATGCGGAACCGTAATTGCCTGCGCGCCTGCATTCAGGGATTCGCGAACCTGCTGAACACTGTGGTAGCTTGCGCCAAGCACTTTGGAAGAATAGTCATCCAGCGCAATTTTCTCTTCCGCTTTGGAAATCAGATCATACGGATCTCCTCCCATAGATCCAACCCGGTTTACATATACCGCCAGATAATCCGCACCGGCTTCCATTGCCGCATATGCCTGCATGATGTCATAGATTGCCGTAGCTGTCACATGATGGCCCTGTTCTTTGAGAATGCGGATCGTGCGCAGTCCATCCCAGGTTACCGGAACCTTGATGTAAACAGAAGGGTCAATCTGCTTGAAAATCATCTCTGCTTCCTTCAGCTGTGTTTCACTGTCCTTCGCAACTACCTGTACATGCAATGTCCGGGCATCAGTGATGATTTCACGAATCTTGCGCATATGCGCGAAGAAATCCTTCGGCGCCGTCTTCTTTACAATTGACGGATTGCTGGTAATGCCGGACAGTGGAAGATAGTCCACGCCATCCTGAATCTCATCTAAATCAACTGTGTCTAATAATAATTCCATTTTCACTTTCCCCCTTTAACCTGTGTTTCAGTAATCAGATTTCTTACACCGCCATCCATAGCGGCCTTATAATATTTTTTCATTTCATGTGCTTTGAATCGCCGCGTGTTGTCCGGCATGCCGAAGGTCATACCAACCATAGGATACTTCGCTCCGGCCAGATCGTTATAATTCAGCAATTCATATGTTACATCTGGATTTATAGAAGAGATGTAGGAAGCGATTGCCCGGATATTCGTTTCCAAAGCTGTAATAGTTGGAATCAGCGGTGTTCGGATCGTGACACGGTTTTTCGCTTCCGATTCCAGCAGCATCTTGATGTTGTAGCGAATGATACGGTTATCAGCTCCGGTATATTTCTGATGATCCTGCGGATTGTAGAATTTCATATCCGCAAAGATCTGATCCAGATAAGGTGCCGCCTCCATCACCAGCTCTGTCGGAGCACACAGGCTGGTTTCAATTGCGGTGTGTATTCCTTCTTCTTTGCAGCGTTTCAGTAATTCAATCAGAAACTCGCCCTGCTGCAGCGGTTCACCGCCGGAGAAAGTCACTCCGCCGTTATCCCGGTAGAATACTTTATCATCCCTGATGCGCTCCAATATCTCCTCCATCGTCATCGCTGTACTGTCATATTGAATCGCACCGGATGGACAGGCTTTTACCAGATTATCAAATGTCCCATAATACTTGTGATTCAATTCCGGATCATCCCTCACCCAGGTAAGCTGATGCCCGAATGCTTTGTTTTCACAGGTTTTGCAGTGAATGCAGCGTGTCTTCAGGTACATCACCTGACGATCCGCGCGAATGCCTTCCGGGTTCTGACACCAGATGCAGTGCAATGGACATCCCTTGAAGAATACTGTCGTGCGAATACCATCGCCATCATGTACCGCAAACCGTTTGATATCAAAAACGAGAGCTTTATCAGATGCTGGCATATGCTGTCCTCCGGATGATCTCATCCTGCAGTTTGCCGTCCAGTTCCACAAAGTATGCTGTATAGCCTGCTACACGCACGGTCAGTGAACGATACTGTTCAGGGTGTTCCTTTGCCGCAAGCAGATCTTCTTTTCGCACCACATTAAACTGAATATGCGGAATCTTCAGATCCACGAACGCACGAAGGAACTGTTCAAACTTGTTGCGGCCTTCTTCCGTATCAAAGAATTCCGGCAGAAATTTCATATTCAGCAAGCCACCGTTTGTCGTAAGAGATTCCGGCAGACGGGATACCGATTTCAGCACTGCTGTTGGCCCATGCATATCTCTTCCATACGATGGAGACATTCCTCCATCCGCCAGTGGTGTCCCGCTGTTTCTGCCATCCGCAGAAGCACCGACATTCTCACCCATTGGCACATGTGCCGAAACGGTATACATGCCAGTATGGACAGGGCCGCCCCGATAATTTCTGTATTCTTTCATGCGGTTTCGGAAATACTCCGCCCACTTGGCTCCAATATTATCCACTTCCGGAATATCGTTTCCATATTTCGGTGCTTTATTCAGCAGCTTTGCCTGCAGTATTTCATAACCTTTAAAATCTGCCCGCAATGCGTCCAGGAGTTCTTTCGCATCGATTTCCCGTTCTTCAAACACCAGCTTTCGGATTGCCTCAAGGCTGTCCGCCAGATTGGCCACCTGAATCATCTGAATACCCGAGAAATTGTATTTCGCACCGCCCCTTGTGACATCTACGCCGCGGCTTATGCAATCCTGTATGACACAGGAGAGAAATGCACTCGGAAGATAGTTCTGATGAGCTTTTTCCAGCACTTCTTCCGCTTTCATCATTTCTTCAATGTAGTAATCGATTACTTTGCGAAGTCCCTCTTCCAGTTCCTCATAGGACTGATATGTATCAAGACCTCCAAAGTCTTCACACAGCTGTTCCCCGGTGATTTCATCAACACCATGATTCAATGCCAGTTCAAGTGCTTTGCATAAGTTGAACATTGCGGCATCGCTCCATCCAAGTGTATTACCGCTCGTCGTCAATTCCACACAGCCAACGATTGCATAGTTATAAGCATCTTCTTTCGAAATGCCAAGATCACGCTGGAACGGTTCGATAACCGCTTCATCGTTAAAGAACTGCGGCATTCCGCTTCCTTTGGCGACCACTTCAATGGCCTTCTGCGCGAACTCATGCGGGGAATTTGTATGCAAACGGACTGAGAGATTCGGCTGCGGAAGTCCGATCTCTTCCTGTGCTTTCAGGCAGATGAAAGAAACTTCATTTGCGGTATCATTGCCCGCTTCATCCTTGCCGCCAAGCGCAATATTGAATCCAATCGGGAACCCCGCAAAATACTTTGCGCTGTTCCGATTACGCATATATACAATCTGATTGAATTTCAGCCAAAGGCACTCCATCAGTCCCAGTGCCTGTTCCTGATTCAGGATACCATCGCGGAGATCCTGTTTGTAATAAGGATACAGATACTGATCCATGCGCCCCGGTGAGAAGGAGCTTGCATTGCTCTCCATCTGCAGGATCACAAACAAAAACCAGATCGACTGCAACGCCTCCCAGTAATGCTGGGCTGGCCGGCTGATAAGATTCCGACAGTTTTTCGCAACCATGCTTAAGGTGTCGCGGTGCTCAGGTATATCAATACTCATCCGGTTCGCCTTATTCGCATATCGCTGAATATAGGTTATTGCGCCATCCAGAACCAGCAGAACACATTCATAGAATTCCCGTTCCTCGCCCTCTTTGACCATATACAGTCTGGCTTTGACTTCCTGACGGATAACAGCCGGTCCTTTATGAAGCCAAGTCTCTACATCAGGACAGATATGTCCCTGCGCATGGTCTGTCTGATTGATCTTTACGACTCTGCTGATCTTTTTCAGTTCTTCCCCATATTCTTCACGGATGCCTTCTTCCATGGAACGATGACTCCAGTAAGGGTAAATCAATTCCCGGAATTGCTGGATGTCTTCTGGATGAACAGAGAAACGATCCTGCGGTCTTGTCGGAAGCTCTTCGAATTCCCGATTCACCCAGGAACAGCCACTCTCTGGGAAAACAACACCAGCACGCACACCGCTGGTCCGATTTCCAACAATCAGTTCTTCCGGATCTATGGAAATCTCCATTTCCTCTAATGCGGCCTTTAAGGCCAAAGCTCTTTTTTTGGCAATACTGCGGTCTTCGTTTTCCTGATAGATGCGAGTTATGATCTTTGCCTGCTCAATACTGGCAAAACGTTCTTCGTCCAGCATTCTGCGCTTCAGATGTTCAATGCGCTCATTCATGAGATCTTCCCCCTGTTCTTACGGTAATCGACTTTAATGCAGTACGATAGGTCTTTTTCGTTTCAGTGCTCACGATAAGACCAGAAACATCACTGAGACTGCTGTAGCAATAATCTCCTTCTTCCTGAAACTTATGTGCTTCCGCAATAACCCACGCTTCTTTGGAATGTCGCAGGACGGTTCGCTTCAGAATACCGTCATCTTCATGATACGTTGTCAGACTATTCTCGCCTAGATTTACGCCAACCGTGCCAAGCAGTGACAGATCATAGTGATAATGCCCTGCAAGCTCTGCTGCAGACGCATTCCAGAACGCATCACGTTCCATATTGATCTTCCCGCCGATAAAAATCAGTCTGACATGTTCCGCCTCAGCAAGTTCGTTAAGTATCGCAATCATATTTGTGACAACCGTAACATTTCTCTCAGATTGTGCAATCATTCTGGCAACCTGAATATTAGTGACTGAAACATCTAAAAAGAGCCTCATTCCATCCTTTATCAGTCCAAATGCTGTTTCTGCCAACTGACTTCGCTCCGGATCATCCGTCCGCATGCGCTGCTGACTTGCAAATCGTCCCGGGTTAGTTCGTACTGATACCGCGCCGCCATACACTTTCTGCAGACGACCCTGCTTTTGCAGGACGGTCAGATCTTTGCGGATCATATCCTCACTGACATTAAATTCTGTCGCAAGGTCTTTTACCAGCACGCGCTGCTCCTTGTTTACTTTTCGGGCTATCGCTTCTAAACGTTCTTTCGCAAACATATTCTTAATTCTTCTTATTTATTATTTTTCATTATTATTTCCGTGTCAACTATGTTCTGCCGCATATAAGCCTAAATACAGTTTCCGGGATCAGATTACCCCGAGTCCTGTTACCTGACACCATGATGACACATGCATAAATGCATGTACACAATCCATACGTAATCATATTATTCATATATGTAATCATGCTATAGTGAACAGGAAATGTTGTGAAAGGAAAGATTCATATGAAAGAATTTATGAAGAAACATCTTCGGCCATGCCGCAAAGTAACCGATCAGTTTGTCCTGGGTTTTATTGTTGTTTTCCTTTTAGTCCTCATAGGTCAGCTTATTGGGGAAGCTTTAACAAATTTCATTAAGAATTCCTTTTTCCCGGGTGGAAGTACACCGGATTTTATTGAGACCGGTTTGATGTATGGTTCCTTTATCGGCA
>JAFWJY010000194.1 GCA_017514525.1 Solobacterium sp.
ATTCTTCTTCTCGCGAATCGTTCGTGCTGTCACATCATGTTCACGCTTCAGACTGTCTGAATCGATCCTAGGTTTGATCTCCAACTGCTCGCACATCGTCAGATAATCATTCAACAGCGGGAAGGCTTCTCTGGCGCTGATCGCCTGGAATGTATCCAGTCTCTGCAGATAATTCATCAGCGTATGCCAGCTGAATACAGGTTTGCCTTCATATTTCCTGTTCAAGATGGAATTCACTGTTTTCAGATCATCCGCATCAAAGTGCGACCAATATGCCTGTTCTATCGTTTCCTTAGTCAGCTTTCCCGACTTGGCCATTTTACGATAGACATCCCAGATTTCAAGTTCAGTTTCGCCACGAAGCGTAGTATAGACATCCTTGGAAGTCTTGAATATGTTCTTAAGCTTTGTGCCGGGCTGAGTCAGGCGATTGAATGCATCGATATCCTTTGTCTGCCGCCAGAATCCACGAATCCCGTTTTCCGCGAAATCATAGCCTGCTTTTACAAGCTGTTCCAACTGCGGACAGGTAAAGAAAAGAAGAGGATTCGTGCAGTCATACTGCTTAGCGATTTCCATTGCGTACGGATTTGTACGTTCCAGAATATCCCATAGATCGAGTTGGTTATTCAGAAGCATATATGATCCCGGCTCCGGATATTTGGCAAACACCTTCCACTTACTGAAAACCATCTTTTCCAGCATGACAGGCCGGTCAAAATCGATTGCATGTCCGTTTGCATAATCCTGAGCAGCCTGCCAAGAGATGTATAACGGCGCATTGAAATGCAGTTCGAGTTTGTTTGACCAGGGAACCCCATTACCATCCACATAGATCAGGGTTGTGCTCAGATCCTTTTGTGTCGAAGGAAGTTCCAGACAGTTCATCACACCTCGGGGACGTTTGTCAGACACAAACAACCTGTTATGTGCCGAAGCAGCATAAACATTGGCTCGCCATCCGGCAGAAATCCGCAGCAGCGGTTCTTCATCTTGTATCCCTTTTAGTCCGGCAGCCAGTTGGACAAATTGCTCCAGCGCACTTGTATTGCTTAATTCAAGCAGTGTATCCGGAGGAAGCACAGTCCCCGGATCAACTACTCCTTTAATCACCTGTTTACCCATCTTGTTGATCTCACGAGGAGTATCCGCAAGGATCTCAAACAGGGATAATTGCTGATGTATTTCAGTCATATTGTTCACCATAAAAGGGAATGCATAGCCATTTCATTGGTATACATTCCCTTCCCTTTGGTCATTACTGTATACTGTTACCCTGCCTCAGACAGTTTCATCCATCTTTTGCAGGAATATACAGACATGCCATTATCTGTTTCCGGGGCAAATTGCCCCGGATATTATCAATGGAATTCCAGACCGCAGTCTACATTAATGTGCTGTCCGGTGATGTTGGATGACTGATCCGAAAGCAGGAATGCCACTGCATTTGCGATGTCCTTCGGATATGTGGGTTTATTCAGACATGTTGTTTCACACTGCTTCATATAATACGTCATCGGTACATATTCTTCTCCCGGGTGTTCAACGGACCAGAGGTATTCATCGTTAGCCTGCCACATAGGTGTCCACACAAAACCCGGACAGACGCAGTTAACATTTACACCATACGGGCCAAGTTCTCTTGCCAGTGTCTGGGTGATTCCTGTCACAGAGAATTTACTTGCGTTATACGCATATGGTCCTGCATATCCGGTAATTCCGTTAATGGAGGAGAAATTGACCAGTCTTCCGGATCTCTGTTTTTTGAAAATGATCGTCGCTTCTTTATCGATATTGAATGTTCCGCGTACATTGACACGATAAACTCGGTCAAGAATCGTATAATCCATTTCATCAAGCGGCTGCGGAGATTCTGCGATTCCGGCCACATTTACCACAAAGTCGATCGTTCCGAATTCCTGTAAAGCCTTTTCAAAAGCATCATGAACATTCTCAGCATCACTGACATCGGCAGGGATGGCAAGCACCTTTACATTGAGTGCTTCAATCTCTTCGATTGTTTCCCTGAACTTTTCACTGATACCGCCGGTAGTCTTGTCAGGCAGATCAAGGAGAACTACATTTGCTCCTTCTTCCGCAATTCTTTCAGCAACCGCTTTACCGATTCCCATTGCTGCGCCTGTAACGAGGGCTGTTTTTCCTGTGAAGTTGTACATCATTTTCTTTTTCTCTCCTTATTCGAACTCAACTGAGTAAATACTTTCGTCCAGCGACTCAAGGTCTTTGCGAATCTGGCCTGCCACCAGCATGATCCCGCTGTATGCATCATGTCCGAGCGGCAACCTGAAGACAGGATGCTCACTTTCAGACACGGCTATGATCTGCTCGGCTGCTTTTTTCGGATCGATCGCCTGTTTCCCGTCCTGCCCCTGGTAGAAATCAATCGTTTCCCTTATGACCCGCTGATACGCGCTGTTTTCATACGATGTACTTTTCATCGATGTATTCAGAAAATCTGTCCGCATGAATCCCGGTTCCACATCCGTTACCCGGATGCCGAACTCTTCTGTTTCCATTGCCAGAGTTTCTGAAATCGCCAGCAGCGCATGTTTCGAAGCGCAGTAAATACCGGCCATAGGCCCGGTGTTATATGCGCCAAGACTGCTGACATTGAATATATGTCCGGATCTCTGTCTGCGCATGATCGGCAGGATACTGCGGATCACATTCAATGTGCCGAACACATTCACATTGAACAGATCACGTGCTGCCCGGTCAGACAGTTCTTCGAGTATGCCGAGATGTGTATAGCCCGCATTATTTACTACACAGTCGATTCTTTTAAACTTGCTTACTGTACGTGCAATTGCGTCCGTGATTTCGGATTCAACTGCAGGGTTTGCTTCAAGGGGAAGAAACATCTCCGATTCTTCTCCGAATTCCTTTATCAGTGACTGCTTATTTCTGCTGCACGCTGCCACACAGTAATTCTGTTTCAGAAGTTCATGCACCAGTTCTTTGCCCAGGCCTTTTGAACAGCCTGTCAGAAACCACACCTTGCTCATATCCCCCTCCCGTATTTGTCAATTTCAGTTTAATTTCCTCACAAAGTGAGAAGTCAACACGAAAAAAGTGCCGTTTTCAGGCACTGTACAATGCAGAAATATCGATGAATATGCTCCCGCTAAATAACCGGAATCAGCACTTCATCGTATGTGAATCCGCCGTTTGAGATCTTTTCCAGAAGGATATGTCTTGTCATTACCGGACCGGACAGTTTGTATCCTTGCGCTTCTGCATATGTTTTCAGATGAGCGATGTTCTCAAGCCTAATATTATCTTCAAGAGAATATCTGCAGAAACCCCTCACAAGGTGAGGAGTCTGTACACCGAAATCGATCGCCTGCTCCAGCGGCAGCTGCAGTCTTAAAGCATCCGCATATTTCAGGGAAGGTCCGTAAAGGTATTTTGTGTTATCTGCCGGATCAAAAATCACTGTCGATGTCACTGATGGAACAGTAGATAGCCAGATGCTGCACACTGCATTCCCCGCCTCCTTGTTCTGATACTGATCATGTACCGGCAGAAAACAGTATCTTACTGAATCGATAATCATGCAGGCATTGATGTTATTCCGTATTTCCTGCATGACAGCCCGCATCTCCTGCATCTGTTTCAGTTTATACGTAAGAGAAATGATCTCATTGCTGAGTTCCTGTTCTTTCTTCGCGTATGCCTGATCCTGTTCATCATAGCTGCAGTGAATCAGAAGATCCGCACTCTCTTTTACCGAAAATCCGTAACCGGTAAGAATCCGGCTGCGGAACATTCTGTCACCGTCAGAAATATTCAGTTCTCTGTACCTGTTTGTGCTGTTTCTTTTTGGGCTGATTATTCCTTCCCTCTCATATAAACGTATGCCGTTTTCTGATAATCCAAGCCAGTTATGAAGATCGCTGACTTTGGAAAATGGTTCTCTTTCTGCCATGATGTTTGCCTCTTTCATCTGTCATTTACATTTTACTTCATGATGATAGATTCAGTAATCGACATCGGGGCAAATTGCCCCAGGCCTCACATCAGTTCCTCGTCTTCCAGTTCCGGATTCTTCACCCGCATCTCGCGCGCCACCTTCTCCGGGATCAGGATGTCCCACGGCAGCGTCATGTACAGGAGCCTTTCCACACCATCCTTCGCCCGGTCAATGTTCAGTCCCTTGCACAGCAGCCGCATATATTCCTTTGCTTCCCGCGCCAGGATATTGGTAGCATTCAATGAGCGGATAAACCCGGACATATATTTCCTGAACACTCTTTCAAAG
>JAFWJY010000015.1 GCA_017514525.1 Solobacterium sp.
GCTTGGACTTGGCATTGGAATGTTTGACTGGAACTGGCTGATCTTCAATCTGGATGTTTCCATGGCGGCTTCCGGATTTCTGTTAGCTGGTATGGAATACCGCCGGTTTGAGGAATCGATCCGCAGGTATGACCGCATTCTGTTTCCAGCCTGTCTTTTGGTCTGGATGTATCTGATGAAGAGCGTTGGCTATATCGAAATGTCAGGGCGCTGGTATCCGGAGCTGACACTGGGCGTACTGGAAGCGCTCTGCGGCAGTTATTGCGTGATTCGCTTTATGGAAGCCTTCTGCTTCCTGTCAAAACCTGCTTCAATTCTGGAGTGGGTAGGGAGGCACAGTCTGGTTCTGATGTGCATTCATGCGATTGAGGACAGCCTCTTTCAATTCTGGAAAACCATGCCGGTGAATACCGCGGTATTCGGACGGCTCGCGTGCAATCTTGTGATCATGGTGCTGTTTGTATGCATTAAAGATCGTTTCAATAAACGAAAGGACACAACTGTATGAATAAGAAAAAAGTGCTGATTATCGGCGCCGGCCCTGCGGGACTGACGGCGGCGTATGAACTGCTGAAGAAAAGCAGCGACTATGAAGTCGTTGTATTCGAGGAATCGGAGCACTTCGGCGGTATATCCCGTACCGTCGTTCATAACGGCAATCGTATGGACATGGGCGGACACCGTTTCTTTTCCAAGGTGCCTGAGGTCAATGCCTGGTGGGATGAACTGCTGCCGCGGCAGGGTGCACCGGCCAAAGATGACATCATGCTTAAGCGGGATGTGACATTGAATGAAGGCGGACCGGATCCGGAACAGGAAGACCGTGTGATGCTGCGGCGGAACCGTGTTTCCCGCATCTTCTTCAAACAGAAATTCTTTGATTACCCGATTACGCTCAAAGCGGAAACATTCAGAAACATGGGCTTTCAGGACACCATGGCATCCGGCTTTTCCTATCTTGGATCCATGATTCATAAGCGCAAGGAAAACTCGCTTGAGGATTTCTATGTCAATCGCTTCGGCAAAAAGCTCTATTCCATGTTTTTTGAGCATTATACCGAAAACCTCTGGGGCAGACATCCCAGTGAGATCGATCCCAGCTGGGGCGCCCAGCGCGTCAAAGGCGTTTCCATTATGGCAGTGCTCAAAAACGCTGTGGAGAAGCAGTTTGGCAAGAAGAACCGCAAAGTCGAGACTTCTTTGATTGAAGAATTTTCCTATCCAAAACTTGGACCGGGTGAACTGTGGGATGTGACCGCGGAAGAAGTGATCCGTATGGGCGGCACGATTCTGAAAAATGCCAGAGTGACGAAGATCCATAAGAACGCAGACAATGTTCTGACTGGCGTATCATATGTCAAAGACGGAACAACGGAAACAATGGAAGGTGATATCGTGATTTCCTCCATGCCGATCAAGGATCTCGTTGGCGGAATGAATGATGTGCCGGAACACGAAGCGAAGATTGCGGCAGGACTTCCATACCGGGATTACATGACCGTCGGTGTTCTTATCAACAAGCTCAACCTCGAAAACAAGACCGATCATAAGACGGTTGGAAACATCGTTCCGGACAACTGGGTTTATGTGCATGACCGTTCTGTCAAAATGGGCCGTTTCCAGATCTACAACAACTGGAGCCCGTATATGGTTAAGGACCTCGAACATACTGTATGGATCGGACTGGAATACTTCTGCAACGAAGGGGATGAGCTCTGGTCGATGAAGGATGAAGACTTTGCGGCACTGGGTGTGCGTGAAATGGTCAATCTGAATCTCATTGACAGCCGCAACAATGTCCTTGATACGCATGTGGAGCGGGTAAAGAAAGCTTACCCGGCATACTTTGACACCTACAGCGAGATCGATACGCTGATCGCGTATCTCAATACGATTCCAAATCTGTACTGTGTCGGCCGGAACGGACAGCACCGCTACAACAACATTGATCACAGCATGTGCACCAGCTTTGAAACCGTAAACAACATCATCAACGGCATTGCCGACAAATCAAATATCTGGTCGGTCAATACCGAAAAGGAATATCACGAAGAGTCGAAATAAGTTATGTTCAAACGAATCCTTGCGACAATCGAATATCTGGTCATCGCATCCGTTATCGGGTTTCTGTTAATGGTTGGCGTCTATGCGCTGCCCAAGGCACGCATGGTCAACAACATCAACCGCAGCCGGCCTCTTTTGACAACGGAAGGGAATTACCGCTACTGGGCGGAGGATATCACCAATACACTCTCGGATAACTTTTCCGATTCCCTGATGGAAGATATCGCGATCAACCCGAATACCGGAAACCTGCTGTATGACGCCATGATTAACTGCTATGTTGGCTGGCAGGATACCTCCAACAGCAGTGAGTGGCTGCTGCGGGTAGCCGGCGGACAGCCGTTCTATGAAGGTTATGAACAGGTTGTCTATGGCCGCTACTGGCATGGGTACCTGTTGTGGATGAAGCCTCTACTGCTGCTGTTCAGCGTGCCGGAAATGCGCCTCATCAACATGGCGGTACAGCTGGCGCTGCTGTGCTGGTTGATGATCCTGCTGTATCAGCAGCTGGGCATTGTCGGCTGTCTGACCGTCGGCACAGGCATTCTCATCCTGAATCCGATTACGTGTGCCATGACGTTTCACTTTTCTGATATCTACTACAATGTGCTGATTACCTGTATTGTGATGCTGCGGCATCGGACAACCTTACAGCGCAGGAATGACTGGTGGAAGGTATTCCTGTGGTGTGGCATTGGCGTCGCGTATTTTGACCTGATGACATATCCGCTGGTGGCACTCGGCATCCCGCTGATACTGTATTTCCTGTTAACAGACAATTCCTTGGGATCCAATCTCAGCCGGATGATTCATTACAGTATTGACTGGGTGGTTGGCTATGCGGGCATGTGGGTGCTGAAATGGCTGATCGGTTCCGCCTTTACCGGATATGATCTGGTTACAGACGGCCTTGGCGCAGTTGGTCTGCGCAGTTCGGGTGCACTTGAAAATGTGAATATGGAATACCTGAATGTTGTCTCCAGCAACGTGCAGGCAATGTTAACCAAACCGGTTATCGCACTGCTGGTGCTGATTGTGCTGTGCATGATTGCCGGTCTGTTCTCCCGGAAATTTGAGTGGAAAGCTCAGTGGGCAAGACTGTTTCCGATCCTGCTGATCGGCTGTTATCCGTTTGTCTGGTACTTTGTGATCCGCAACCACTCCATCGTGCATGTCTGGTTTGCGTATCGGGTGCTGGCAATTACTGGTGCTGCAGTCGTCGCTATTCTGTTCTGTTTTGTAAAAGAAACGAGACGTCCGCATGAAGCGTAACATAGCTGCTATTTTCTACTATATCTGCAATCTTGCACTGATCCTGCTGGTTCTGGTCTGGATCGGTGCTTCTTTGACAACGGATGCGAACAATGTCACTGCAGTCTACGGGCAGGATGACGTCACACTTCCTGCTTACCGTGCTGCGATATTTGGAATTCCTGCCAATGGCCTGGTACAAACAGAAGGGGAAGCAGATCTTTCCGTGACCGGAGCACATCCGGTGCGTTACTGCCTGCGGTTTCTTGGCATTCCATTAAAAACAAAAGTTGTCACAGTTACTGTTGTGGATATGGAGGCACCCGTACTGGAACTGGATGACGGGGTGATCTGTTTTTCAAGGGTCAATGAAGACTGGACGTATCCAACCTATCAGGTGAGTGACAACTACGACTCGAAAGAGAATATCAAAGTTTCAATTGAAGGGGAGGCCGATTCCTCAAAAGAAGGTATTTATAATGCAAAGCTGAAAGCCTGCGATACCTCTGACAACTGTGTCATGCGCAACCTTACGATGGTAGTTGGCGCAGCCTCAGATCAGGACTTTGACCCCAGGCAGTTTGACCTGTATGCGCTGGACACCCATCAGGTGCTGCTGGAGCCGGAAGGCGGTCTTGATTCAGCATATGCGGAACTGTACTGGATGGGGGACTCCAACATTCTGAATCTGGGAATGTACAACGGCGTGCCGGACAATCGTGTAATGGCCCGCTATGCCATGGCTCCGGAAACCTTCGACAAGCCGCTAACGTATCGCAATGTCGTGCAGCGCTGGAATGCGGAAGAAGGCGTAGCCCTGTTAAAGCCAAAGCGGCTGATTCTCATGATGGGCGAAGCGGAAGCCGGAAGCGGCAATCCGCTGAAGTTTGCGGAAGATTATGGGGAATGCGTAGATCGTCTGTTAAAGGCAAACCCGGATATGAAACTGTATATCTCAGCGATCCTGCCGATTCGGGAAAAGGATTCCGAAGCAGCCGCTACACAGGAACAGATCAACCGGGCAAACTACTGCCTTATGCAGATGTGCTATGAAAAGAAGCTTCCGATGATCTGTGCGGATGCCTGGCTCAAAGATGACTCAGGCTATAGCTATCCGGATTATTACCTGGAAGATGGGTTTCACTTATCCGCATCGCACTTCCCAGCCTATACGGATTATGTACGGCAATGCCTTGTAAAATAAATCCCCAGTAAACATAACTGCCCTCAGCAATGGGGCAGTTTTTTGAAACTGTTCAATGTTTAACCGGCCAGGCAGCATAAGGGAATTGTCGCCGCACGCATTTCTTGTCACGGATTCGTATCATAAACTGTAGGGGGAACTAACTTATGTCTGAAAAACTCAAATTAAACGACAGTTTCTTA
>JAFWJY010000195.1 GCA_017514525.1 Solobacterium sp.
TCCTGTAAACTAAGTGTATCAACACTTTCAGTATAACATAAAAATAGGGTTCGCAAGCATTTTTGATATCTTTTTATCAAATATAATATATATTTTGAAAAAAGTATTAGTATGCCGCAGGCAGACGATAGCCATTTTCGGTAATTGCCAGGGTCAGGCGCTTGATATCCGGTTGCACCTCATTGAGGAAATCCGACAACATATCCAGGTAAACAATGCCATCCCGTTCTTCTGCCGCAATGATGTAATGCGGGTTATAAATGGACGAACTTTCCTGTTCGATCATTTCGCTCCGCGCACAGACAACTTTTCCATTCACTTCCTTAAACATGGCGCTTTCACTGTAGAAGGCACTGTAGTAAAAATTCTCTTCCAGGTATTCTTTCGTAAATACTTCTTCTGCGATCTGTTTGATTTCATCAATGGAGGAAGGCATTCGCTCACCCATCGCCAGTACTTCATAATACCCGGGTATCACTTCTTCTTCGGATAACACCAGATTCAATCCATACAGCCAGTTCAGAATATTCTTCTCTCTGGTGAGGAGTGTTGTCATCGCGTTTCGATAATCGGTAAACCGGGAATCATCTACGGTCACAAGCGACGGGTCAATCTGAAACAGGATGCGGCCATTCAGCCAGAAGGAGTTTCCGGTTGGCTCATAGATCAGAAAGATCACTTTATATTTATCATCGATCATATAGCTGCCGGCATAGGAACAGTTGGTATTGGTGGTATATTCCTCCTCTTTCGTCAGATCTTTTAGGGAACTGATTTCCGGCAGAGAGGTTACTTCCAGCGGCAATGGATGAATCTGAGTATTGAGGTATTCTTCGATTTCCGGAATACGGTTAATGTTGTAGTCGTTGATGCAGCCCTGAATCATCTGAAGTTCTTTCTCTTCATCCGTTCGGGTATCCACTTCCGTTACTGGTCCGTTTTCATACTGGTCGTTGTCGCTGTCTTTGTGTTTCGTTCCGCATCCGTTCAGTGTGAGCAGAAGACACAATATCGCAAGAAGCTGTCTTTTCAATGAAATCACCTGCTTTCGTCCTCATCCTATCACACGTCCTCAGTCTTGACAAAACAGAAGCCGCGATGCTTAAATAAGCGTAATACGAAGACAGGGACAAGTACTTGCATGTCGAATCTCAGAAAGACAGTGGCTGATGAAAACTGTCACGATCTGTAAGGAAATCCACCCTCGAGTGAAGTTAACTGCTTCCGGCTCCGTCCGTTATCCGTACAATGAGAGGTCAATTGTTTCACGTGAAACAATTTGGCAAGCCGGGTGGCACCGCGATGTACATCGTCCCGCATGGATGATGTTTTTTTGTTGAAAGGAAGGAATATATGATTGACATTAAACTGATTCGAGAAAATCCGGAGCTGGTAAAAGAGAATATCCGGAAAAAGTTCCAGGATGAAAAGCTGGTCCTTGTGGATGAAGTTGCGAAACTGGACAAGGAATTCCGTGAGGCAAAGACCAAAGCGGATGCCCTGCGCGGTGACCGCAACCGCATCTCCAAGGAGATCGGCAAACTGTTTGGCCAGGGTCTGAAGGAAGAGGCAGAAGCTGCCAAACAGAAAGTAAAAGATCTGGAAGTTGAACTGCAGAACCTGGAAGTAAAGGAAACGGAGATGGAAGCGGAAATCAAGCAGCGGATGATGCTGATACCGAATATCATCGATCCATCTGTTCCAATTGGCAAGGATGACAGTGAGAATGTTGCAATTGAAAAATTCGGTGAGCCGGTTGTTCCGGACTTCGAGATTCCCTACCACACCGATATTCTGGATGCGCTGGATGGACTTGACCTTGACAGTGCCCGCAATACCTCCGGTAATGGCTTCTATTATTTAATGGGAGATGTTGCCCGTCTGCACTCTTCCATTCTCGCGTACGCCCGTGACTTCATGATCAACCGCGGCTTCACCTATTTCATTCCGCCGTTCATGATTCATGGCAATGTCGTAAATGGTGTGATGTCCTTTGCGGAGATGCAGAACATGATGTATAAGATCGAGGGTGAAGACCTGTACCTGATCGGCACATCTGAACATTCCATGATCGGACGCTTCATGGGACGTACGGTGAAGAAAGAAAACCTCCCCTACACCCTGACCTCCTACAGCCCATGCTTCCGCAAGGAAGTTGGTGCTCATGGAATTGAGGAACGCGGTCTGTACCGGGTTCATCAGTTTGAGAAACAGGAAATGGTTGTTGTCTGTGAACCGGAGGATTCCCCTTACTGGTATGATCAGCTGTGGAAGAACAGCGTAGACTTCTTCCGCTCCCTGGATATTCCAGTCCGTACATTGGAATGCTGTTCGGGTGACCTGGCAGACCTGAAAGTGAAAAGCTGTGATGTGGAAGCCTGGTCTCCGCGTCAGAAGAAATACTTTGAAGTCGGAAGCTGTTCCAACCTTGGCGATGCGCAGGCAAGACGCCTTGGCATTCGTATCAAGGGAGAAAAAGGAAACTACTTCGCGCATACACTGAACAATACAGTCGTAGCTCCTCCGCGCATGCTGATTGCCTTCTTCGAAAACAACCTTCAGGCAGATGGAACCGTAAAGATTCCGGAGCCGCTTCGTCCATACATGGGCGGTCAGGAAAAGCTTGTACCGGCAAAAGACAAGAAAAACACCCTGTAATTCAGAAAAGAATCGGGAACTCCCGGTTCTTTTTACGTTATAGTATTCCTGTAGAAAGTGTAATTGTTTCACGTGAAACATTTTAAAACGAACAGTTTACAGATCGTACGAGGAGCTGAAGTCCTGGTCGGCATGACCATGACGATGTTTTTCCTGTGCAATATCGGAATGCGGTATATAAACATTGGAAGTCTGACAGGCGTTCTGGTATTTGGGGTGCTGCTGATACATGGATTGAAACCGGAGCGGTTTGCGTCCATCGGTCAGAAGCTGAGTCAGAGTCCATCCGGAAGAATCGTGCGGAAGCTGATCCGCACCCTCCGTCTGGTTATTTTGATTCTTGCGGTTCTAACAACCGGATTTATGTCAGCGGGTATCCCGAAGGGACCGGATGGCGAAGATCGTACGATTATTATTCTTGGATCCGGGGTCAATGAGGACGGAACTCCAACTTATGTGACACAAAGCCGGGCCGATGCCGCGATGAAATATATGAAAGACCATCCGGATTCACCGATTATTGCCAGCGGGGGTCTCTATACCAGTGATCGGATTACAGAGGCGGAATCGATCAAACAATATCTCATCAATCAGGGGATTGATGCGAAACGCATCTATGTGGAAACAGATTCCACTTCAACCGCAGAGAATCTCCGTTTTACCACCGCATTGCTTCAGAAGGAAAGGCTGCCTAAAGCAGTCGTGATATCCACGAGTGAGTTTCATTCCTATCGGGCAGGTCTCTTTGCGACAAGAAATCAGCTGGATCACAGGGCAATTACAGCTAAGACGCCCTGGTATATTCTTCCAACCTGCTGGATGCGGGAAATGTACGGCATTCTTGATGCCTGGATCATCCATCGCAGGTAAAACATGCATGCATGAATAAAGCGGGACTGGTAAAGTAAAACGAATCTGTTATAATACGTCTTGGTACAGCAGCCATGTATATAACCTGGTCAGGTCCGGAAGGAAGCAGCCATACAAACCTCTGACTGCGTGTACCATTTATTTTTGTTTAGGATGATGAACGGAAAGACAGCAGAAGACTACATGCGGCTTGCGCTGAAGGAAGCCGAAAAGGCACGGGCAATTGATGAGGTTCCGGTTGGAGCCGTCATTGTTCAGGATGGCAAAGTGATTGCCCGGGCGCATAACCTGCGGGAGAAAAACCAGCAGGCATCTGCGCATGCGGAAATGCTGGCAATTCAGAAGGCGTCCCGCAAACTGAATACCTGGTGTCTGAATGACTGTGATTTATATGTCACACTGGAGCCCTGCATGATGTGCTCCGGCGCCATCAGTCTTGCGCGGATCCGGCATCTGTATTTTGGAACAGAGGACCCAAAGGGCGGCGCAACCGTGAGCCGGATGGAACTGAAATCCATTCCGCATATCGGTGTGTATCCGCGGGAAGTAACCGGCGGCATCTTAAAGGAAGAATGCGCATTTATTCTGTCTGACTTTTTCCGACAGAAGCGTGCTGCCACAAAAGAACACCCGCGCAATCGCAAACCCGTGAAACAGGAAACAGAATAAGCGGTGCAGGTAAAACGGCACCGTTTTTCCGTTGTGAAAAAAGTCCGGCAGGAAACCGTAAAACAGGAGCGTCTTATAATATAATGATGCGGTAAGGAAAACAGTCATGAGCTCTATTGCACTCTATCAGAAATATCGCTCCCAGTCCTTCGATGAACTGGTCGGGCAGGAATATGTTGTACGGGCGATTCGCAACGCCGTAAAAGAAAACAAGGTAGGCCATGCGTATCTTTTCTGCGGACCGCGCGGTACCGGCAAAACCTCCATGGCAAGACTTCTGGCCAGAGCGGTCAACTGTTCGCATCCGGAGAGTGCACCATGTAATGAGTGCGACAACTGCAAAGCTGCCATTGAAGGCAGCCATCCGGACATCATTGAAATCAATGCCGCAAATGAAACACATGTCGAAGATATTCGTGACCTGATTGATCGGGCACGGCTGTCTCCGATGATGGGAAAACATAAAATCTATATTATTGACGAAGTTCACCAGCTTTCCTCCAGTGCCGCAAGCGCACTGCTCAAAACACTGGAAGAACCACCGGAACATGTCATCTTTATTCTTGCGACAACCGATCCGCAGAAATTATTGAAGACCATCATTTCAAGATGTCAGCGTTTTGATTTTTCCAAAGTGGATGCGGCGAAAATACAGAACCATCTGCTGGGTATCGCGGAAAAGGAAGGCTTTACGCTGGAACCGGAAGCTGCCCTGAAAATTGCGGAACTGGCAGACGGCGGTATGCGGGATTCCCTGTCAATTCTGGAACAGGCAAGAGCGTATGGTGCAGGGGAGATAACAGAGTCAACGATTGATTCCATCTTTGGCTTAGCATCCTCCGGGGAAAAGATTGCGCTGCTGGAAGATATCTTCAACGGTAATCTGGAAGGCGTCCTGCAGCGGGTGGAAAGCTGTGAAACACACGGCGTGGATATCCGCAGGTTAACCGAAGATCTGATTACGGCATTAAAAGACGGACTGATCTTTCAGTACACCAACAAGGAAGGCCTTCTGCATTCCCTGTCCCGCCAACATGCGGAAACAGTCAGTCAGCGTTCCGCATCGGAACTGCTGGCAATGATCGAAGTGCTGATGAAGGCGCAGGAGCGCTATCGCAGCGCGCAGTCGGTTTCTTCGGTGTTTGAAATTGCGTGTCTCGAACTGATTGCCGGAGGCGGTGAAGAACCGCAGCCGGTTTCACCGGTACGCAAAACATCGGCCCGTGCAAAATCAGAACCTGCTGTTACTGAACCGGAACCGGAAGAGCCCGCGCCAAACGAGCAGCCTGCCGCACCGGTGGTGGATGTGCCGCAGGAGTTAAGCGTCGATGATGTGCTGGCATTGCTGGTGCAGTGTAACAAAGCCGAAAAACAGATTGCGGAGGAAGGCCTGCGTGCGTTAGGGGCCGGGCCGATGATGGACCGGTATACCGCCTCACTGCGGCAGCTGGATTTAAAAGCTGCGGGAAAGGATGTGCTGCTGTTTACTGCGAGTGAAGCAGTAGTGCATATGGTCAGCGAAGAGGCGTTCAACCGGGAGCTGTATACCGTATTGAAAAGCCACACACTGGACCGCATGCCGTTTGTGATTACCAGAGGGCGGTATGAGGAAGCGGTAAACGCATTCCGCGTGCGCAGTAAAGATCACACGCTGCCGGAGCCCAAGGCAATTGAGCGCTGGCAGGAACTTATACAGAACGATGATCAGGCAGAACGGACAGAAGAATCTGTCATGAATCTGTTTGGAAAAGAGAATGTCGAAGTAATCGACGAAGGAGACTAAAACTATGAACATGAGACGACTGATGGAACAGGCGCAGCAGATGCAGCGCAAACTGAAGAAAGTGGAGGAAGAACTCGACACAACAGAATACGAAGGTTCTACCGGAGGCTCCAATGGTGTCAGTGTAAAGATCAACGGGAAGAATGAAGTGATCGAGGTCAATATTCACGAGGATCTGCTGGATAAGGAAAACAAGGAGGAGCTGCAGGATATGCTGCTGATTGCGATGAACAATGCCGTCGAACAGGCACGCGTTGATCGTGAGGAAAAGATGGGTTCGGTAACACAGGGTGTATCGATCCCGGGGATGTAATCAATGTATCCATCAAGCCTTCAGGCTTTGATCGAGGCATTTCGGACCCTGCCGGGTGTCGGTGAAAAAACCGCAGAGCGCTATGCGCTGATGATTGCCGAACAGCCCCATGAAGAGACCGAGCGATTTGCGCAGGCATTGCTGAATGTAAAGGACAACCTGCATCGCTGTTCCGTATGCGGAAATCTGACGGATGGAGAACAGTGCGGCATCTGTAAAGATACTGATCGCAATCATCGTCAGATCTTTGTCGTTCAGTCTCCCAAGGATGTACTGGCAATGGAGAAGACATCGGAATACAACGGTGTCTACCATGTGCTGAACGGGCTGATCTCTTCGTCCAAAGGCGTTATGCCGGAGGATCTGAATCTGCAGGGATTATTGGAGCGGGCAAAGGATGCGGATGAAGTGATCCTGGCAACCAGTGCCACCATGGATGGAGAAACCACCGCAATGTATCTTGACCGTTTACTGAAGAAAGAGTGCCCCGGCATTCTGGTTACGAGAATTGCGCACGGCCTGCCAGCCGGCGGAATGCTCGATTACGCTGATGAGATCACACTCTCACATGCTTTATCAGATCGGAAAACAATGTAGGAGGACATACCAATGAACAACGATCTTTTGATTGCACAGGCCGCAACACTGGAAGACATTCGCGTCATCGCAAAAAAAGCAGGAATCAAAGAGGAATACCTGATTCCCTATGGCAATGACAAAGCCAAAATTTCATTAAAGATTCATGATGAACTGAAGGATCGTAAAAACGGAAAACTGATTCTGGTTACAGCGATCAACCCGACAAAAGCGGGAGAAGGAAAATCCACAACTACAGTTGGTCTTGCGGATGGACTGTCTAAGATCGGAAAGAATGTTATGGCATGTCTGCGTGAGCCGTCATTAGGCCCGGTATTCGGACTGAAAGGCGGTGCAGCCGGCGGCGGTTATGCACAGGTTGTACCGATGGAATCCATCAACCTGCATTTTACCGGCGACATGCATGCAATTACGACTGCCACCAATCTGATTGCGGCAGTACTTGATAACAGCATCTATCAGGGCAACCCGCTGAACATTGATCCGGAGAAGGTGGAATGGAAACGCTGCCTCGATATGAATGACCGCACGCTGCGTACCATTACAATTGCGCAGGAGAAGGCAACCAATGGCGTGGAGCGCAAAGACCACTTTGTCATTACCGTCGCAACGGAAGTCATGGCAATCCTGTGTCTTTCCAAAGATCTGAAAGATTTTGAAGAACGCATTGGCCGCTGCGTGGTTGCCTATACCTATGACAACAAGCCGGTTACCGTCAAAGATCTTGGCGTAGATGGCGCTGCGGCAGTTGTCATGAAGGAAGCGATTCAGCCGAACCTGGTTCAGACACTGGAACATACACCGGTTCTGGTTCATGGCGGCCCGTTTGCCAATATCGCCCATGGCTGCAACTCCATCATTGCGACAAAGACCGCACTCAAGCTTGCGGATTATGTCGTAACCGAAGCAGGCTTCGGTGCGGATCTTGGCGCGGAGAAATTCCTCAATATCAAATGCCGTCTTGGAGAGCTGAAACCAAATGCGGTTGTGATCGTCGCAACGATCCGTGCGCTTAAGATGCATGGCGGCGTTGATGCGGACCATCTGGAAGAAGAAAATGTGGAAGCGATGCTGGAAGGTGCGAAGAACCTGGAAAAGCACATCGAAAGCATTCAGGCATTCCATGTTCCATATATTGTCGCCATTAACAAGTTCTCTGCTGATACTGCCAAGGAAGTACAGTCTCTGCTTTCCTGGTGTAAGGAAAAAGACTATCCGGTGGAAGAGAGCGATGGCTGGGCACGCGGTGGCGAAGGCACAACCGAACTTGCCCGTCATGTTGTGGAACTGTGCGAAGAGCCAAGCGGCTATGCGCCAATCTACGATATCAATGACACGATTCAGGATAAGATTCTGGCAATCGCGAAAACAATCTACGGTGCAGACGATGTGGAATACAGCGAGGAAGCACTGGAGAAGATCAAGATCTATATTTCCAACGGCTGGGACCGTGTTCCCGTCTGTATGGCAAAGACACCGTTATCCTTAACGGATGATCCGGCAGTCAAGGGACGTCCGGAACACTTTACGATTCATGTGCGGGACCTTTCGATTTCCCGCGGTGCAGGTTTCATCGTTGCCTATACCGGTTCGATTCTGACGATGCCGGGTCTGCCGAAGCAACCTGCGGCCATTGCCATGGGCATCGATGAATCCGGAAACAGCTACGGCATTTTCTAAGACAGGAATTGATTCATGAGTTCGATTGCGTATGTAACAGATCAGCAGATGATTGAGTATCATCGCCTGTGCGGAAATTCCGATGTGAATTTCTGGCGTCTTTCCTCACGGGCTGGTTTCTCCGACTTTCGTCGTGGAGACCTGCTGTTTTTCTACGCATATGGACATACAAGACGAAAGAAGGGGTTTGTCGGGTATGCGCATTATGAAGGCAGCACCCGGCTTTCCCTGGATGAAATGTGGAAGCGGTATGGCACCCGCAATGGATATGCGACCAAGAAGCGTCTGAAAGAGGCAATTGAGCTTGCCGCAAGAGATGGCGAAGTACCGGAGATGATGAACTGTCTTCATCTCTCCGACTGCGTCTATTTCAGTTCGCCGGTCTACCCGCAGGATGTCGGCCTTACCATTAATGAAAAGCTGGAAAGCTATACCTATCTCGATAAGAAGGACCCATCCGTTACCGTAAGAATTCTGCGGATGGCAGAAGACATCGGCATCGATAACTGGTCCGCAAGTCAGAACTTTGAACCGGATACGATCTTCCTGCTGGATGAAGTGCGGCAGGTATTGAATCTCATTGCCCGGGATGCCGGAAAGGATACGCATACGCCATCCGAGAAACGGCGCATCCGCAAACTGATCAAGCCATTGCTGGAAGAGGGTTATGAAGTGATCCGGGGCAGTGAGTATGATCTCTTCCGGGTGAATGGAGAAACCGTTACCGTGGCACTTCCCTTTGCGGCCCAGAACAATGACCGCGCAGAACAGATCCAGTACATCCTAGGCCGGATGACGTTTTACCGGCTGATGTCGATGCGGCTTGGATTGCGCGGAGGGATGCCGCAGTTTGAGATTCTGGTAGAAGAACAGGAGGAACAGAAGGAATTCCTTCTGAACGCAGCGAATCATGTCGGAATTTGAAATCATCGTCATCGGCGGCGGCCATGCCGGTATTGAAGCAGCGCTTGCGGCTTCAAGACTCGGGCATCGGACGCTGCTGTTAACACTAAGCATAGAAAACATTGGCAAGATGCCATGCAATCCATCGGTGGGGGGACCAGCCAAAGGCATTGTCGTTCGTGAAATCGATGCCCTGGGCGGACAGATGCCGATCACCGCAGACCGCACAGCTCTGCAGTTCAAGATGCTCAATACGGCAAAAGGGCCGGGCGTACGGGCGCTGCGGGTGCAGTCCGATAAGATTGCCTACGCAAAAATGATGCAGGAGGTTGTCGCGCATCAGGAAAACCTCACCGTTCTTGCGGGCATGGCAGAACGGCTAAATACCGTAAACGATCAGGTCAGCGGGATTACCCTTTCCGATGGCACGGTGATCACCGCGGATATTGTTATTCTTACCACCGGTACCTATATGGCCGGGGTAAATATGATCAGTGATGAAGTTGTTCCAGGCGGTCCGGATCGGGAGAA
>JAFWJY010000196.1 GCA_017514525.1 Solobacterium sp.
GACGGCTCTCTGGGCGCGCGTACAGCAGCGTTGACCAAGGATTACAGCGATGATCCAGGCAACAGCGGCTATATGGTTTACAGCCGTTCGGAGCTGGAGACCTGGATGAAGCTGGCATCCGATTACAATATGCCCACAATTACACACGCGATTGGCGACCGCACGGTGCGGGAAGTGCTGAATGTATATGACAAGTTTGTTCTGCCAGGCAATCCGCTTCATTATGGACTGGTTCACTGTCAGATCATGACGCCGACTGAAATCAAACGGGCAATTGATCTGAATTTGTGCTGCTATTTCCAGTCCCTGTTTATAGACGATGACGCCAAGATTCTGAAGGCGCGTGTCGGAAGCGACCGTGCGGCAAGCTCCTATCCGTTTAAGACACTGTACAAATCAGTTATCGCCAGCAATGGCAGTGATGCGCCGGTTGAAACCCCGGATGTTGTCAAAGGCATTCAGATGGCTGTGACAAGAACATCACTCGATGGCACAGCTTCCATGAATCCCGATGAGCGCATGAGCGCGGAACAGGCACTGGAAAGCTATACCGCAAAAGGCGCGGAAGCTTTCTTTGCGACAGACCGGTTTGGTTCGATCGAAGAAGGCATGTATGCGGATTTTGTAGTGCTGGATCAGGATCTGACAAAAGTGCCTGCTGAAGACATTCATAAGACAAAAGTCATGATGATGGTTATGAACGGGGAGACCGTATTTGAACGATGATCCGACCGATTCAGAAACCGGATATTCCACGTTGTCTTGCGTGGTACAACTGGTATATTGCCCATTCCACCGCAACCTTTGAAGAACAGCCTCTTTCACTGGAGGCGTTTTCAAAGCGCGTGGATGCGGTAACCGCACGCTATCCATGGCTGATTCTCGAAGCTGACGGAAAACCGGTGGGCTACGCCTGTCTGGATCTGTTCAATTCCAAATCTGCGTATCGCTTTACGGCGGATGTCACCGTTTATCTGGATCCAGAGGAAACCGGAAAGGGCTATGGAAAGCTGTTACTGAAGGCGCTGGAGGAACAGGCGGAACAACAGGGAATTCAGAAGCTGGTTTCTATCATCACCAGCGACAACACTGCCAGCAGGCGGCTTCATGAGAAACTCGGCTATCATCTGATTTCAGAAATCCACCGGGTTGGCTATAAACAGAAACAATGGCTGTCGGCCGCCTGGTATGAAAAAGATCTCGGCACCTTTGCCAACCCACCGCAGGAACCAGACTTCCGCAAGCAGGAGGCGCTCTGATGCGGCGGGCAGTACTGGCAGGCATCTGTCTGAAAAAAGAAAAGGAGCGGTTTGCCGTTCACATGGAAGAATGCGTCAGTCTGTGTGAGGCATGCGGCATCGAGGTGTGTGCGCAGGTCACCCAGCAATCCAATTCCATGGACCCGAGAACGGCATTTCGTGCCGGCAAGCTGGAAGAACTTGCGGTAGCGGTAGCGGCTACGGAAAGCGAGGCCGTCATCTTTGCCCAGGAGCTTCCGATCGCCGTTATGAATCGTATCCAGGAAGCCTGCGGAGTGAATGTGATCGATCGGACTGCCCTGATTCTGGATATCTTTTCCCATCGGGCAAAATCAAGACAGGCAAAGCTGCAGGTTGAACTGGCACGGCTGGAATACGCCATGCCTTCCGCTGCTGTTGAAGAGGAAACGGAAGAACACTCGCGCGGCGGTGGCTTCCGTAACCGCGGCGGCGGTGAAACCCGCACTGCCGGCATACGCCGTACCTATCGGAAACGCATTACCGCGTTGAAAAAAGAACTGGCAGAAATTGAAAAGGACTATCAGGCAGCTGAACACCGGCGCTCGAAATCCGAACTGGGCCGGGTCGCCCTGATCGGCTATACCAATGCCGGCAAAAGCTCTCTGATGAATGCAATCCTTGCGTGCAATCAGAAAGAAGAGCGGCAGGTATTTGTAAAAGACATGCTGTTTGCGACACTGGATTCCTCCGTACGAAACGTCTCGCATCGGGGTATGCAGTTTCTGCTGTATGACACCGTTGGATTTGTGTCGGATCTGCCGCATACGTTAGTTGAGGCATTTCACAGTACGCTGGATTCGGCGCGCAATGCGGATCTTCTGATCCATGTGGCAGATCTTTCAGACCCGTTTCTGGAAGAGAAGATTCAGGTGACACTGGATACGCTGCGAACGATTCAGGCGGAAGATATCCCGCTGCTGACAGTATTTACCAAGGCGGATCAGGTCAAAGAAGATGACAGAGTACATGAACCTGCGGTATCATCGGTTACCGGAGAGGGTATCGAAGCTCTCCTGGACAGGATTACAGACCGGCTGTATCCCCGCGAAGAAAAACTGGTGTGTCTGATTCCGTATGCGAAAACCGCATTGATTCATGATCTGAGGCGCACCGTACATATCGAGCTGCTGGAAGAAACTGAAAACGGGCAGCTGATTCTTGCGGAAGGGGAGACAGCACGTGTACTGCCACTGAAACAATACGAGGTGAAGAATTAATGAAAACAGTTTGGGAAACGTATGATGACACAAGAAGAAAGGAAATGTCCGTATTCTCGGATGAATATCGTTCCTTTCTGAACCGCACCAAGACAGAGCGGGAATTTGTAAGTGAAGCGGTAAAGCTTGCGGAGGCGGAAGGCTTTACGAATATCAGCGAGTCCGTCGGTGAACTGAATCCCGGCGACCGTCTGTATGCGATCAACCGCAACAAAAACCTGTGCCTGTTTGTGATCGGCGAAAAGCCGGTCCGTGATGGCCTGAATATTCTCGGTGCTCATATTGACAGCCCGCGTCTGGATCTGAAGCAGCATCCGTTATTTGAGAAAGACGGTTATGCGCTTATGGATACGCATTATTACGGCGGCATCAAGAAGTACCAGTGGGTCACACGCCCGATGGCGCTCCATGGCGTTGTTGTAAAGAAGGATGGAACGACTGTTCCTATCTGCATTGGTGAAGATCCGGATGATCCGGTAGTTGGTGTCAGCGATATTCTGATTCATCTGGCCGCAAAGCAGATGGAAAAGAAAGCGTCCGAAGCAGTGGAAGGCGAAAAGCTGGATCTGATTGTCGGTTCAATTCCGGTTGAAGACAAAGATGAAAAAGAACCAGTCAAAAAGTATCTGCTGGATCTGTTGAAGGAAAAGTATGACATTGAAGAGGATGATTTCATCTCCGCTGAAATCGAAGTCGTTCCTGCGGATCCCGTGCGTGATTTTGGCATCGACCGCTCCATGATCATGGGCTATGGTCATGATGACCGCATCTGTGCCTATACTTCCCTGCGGGCGATTATCGATATGAAGATTCCAAAGCGTACCAGCTGCTGCATTCTCACCGACAAGGAAGAAATCGGGTCAGACGGCGCAACCGGCATGAAGTCGCGCTGGTTTGAATCCATTCTTGTCAACCTGCTGGATCGCACCAATGAGGGAACACTGAATGGTTTGAACACGACGCTCGCGAAATCCAAAATGCTGTCATCGGATGTATCCGCAGGCGTGGATCCAAACTACGACGCGGTATTCGAAAAGAAGAACGCCGCATTTCTTGGACGTGGAATCTGTTTCAATAAATATACAGGCGCCCGTGGCAAGGGCGGCTGCAACGATGCCAATCCGGAATTCATCGCGGAAGTGCGCCGTGTCATGGATGAAGCCGGCGTGGTATTCCAGACCGGAGAGATCGGTGCAGTGGATGCCGGCGGCGGAGGAACGATCGCGGCAATTCTTGCGGAACTGAACATGGATGTACTGGACGCAGGCGTACCGGTGCTGAACATGCATGCGCCAAGTGAGCTGGCTTCCAAAGCAGATCTTTATGAAGCATATCGTGCCTATAAGGCATTCTTAGAGAAAATCAGTTAATCCGAAAAAAAATCCGGCAGTGCAGAAACTGTCGGGTTTTTTACTGGAGCTGTGCCATTCCTTCACTGATGCGAAGCAGGAAGGATTTGGGAAGGCCTTCATTTGGTTTTCCAATGTTGCAGCAGATGGAGCAGTGGGCGCCAAAGGTGGAGAACTCCGCGACATTGACACGGTCCGCGGTGCCTTTGCAGAGCAGCACAAGCCCGTTGTGACGCAGGATATAGGAGCTTGGGTAGCGGTTGTAATCACCGCTGAGATGTTCCACCGGAAGGGTGGATTTCCGCAGAATCAGCGTATTACTGCCGCTGCGGAAACGAACTTCAATCAGTCCGTTCATCCAGTAGATGCCATCATTTTCCATGCCAACCGGTATATAGGCTTCCATGGGTGGAAACAGCATTCCGGATAAGCGGGAGGCTTCCTCCAGCGAAGCGGCTTTTGTCCAGGGGTTTCGCATAGGCGTTACTTCTTTCCCCGGTACAGTTCCGGATACAGATACGGAAGGAACACCGGAATAACCGTTTCCCAGGTTGCTTCACTGTGCCAGCCTCCGACAATGGTATTCGGAAACGTGTTGCAGTGTTTTTCCTGAAACGCATGATTGATCTGCAGCATCCGCTCCATGAGCTTTGCGTAGGTGCGCTTGCTGCGCTCCTCGTTGGAACCGAAATCCATATAGATGCGCGTATCTTTCCGCATGCTGGATGCGTGGATCAGATCCAGAAGAGCAGGAAGCGTAATGTCCATGGTCGATGAGAGACAGGCAGCTTTGGAATAAACGTCGTTATACCGGGCGATGCAGTACATTGACATCAGGCCTCCCATAGAGGAGCCGCCAATGCCAACATGCTTTCGATCGGATTCAATGCGATAACGCGCTTCACAATAAGGCTTTAATTTTGTGACGAACCATTCCGCCGTCACCTCCCCGGTGATGGTTCCTTCCGGAAACCAGGTGCCTGTTTCAACCGGCAACGGGCAGTATTCCAGCAGCCGGCTGTCCCCGGTGTGATTGCAGTCCTGTCCGATTACAACCAGCGGAATATCATTGGCATCCAGATAATCTTTCAGTCCCCAGCATTTTCCATACGTCGCTGTTTTGTCATCAAACAGATTATGTCCGTCAAACATGTACAGCACCGGATAAATGCGGGATGAGGTGTCGTAGTCATTCGGCAGATAAACAAAGACTTTGCGCGGTCCCTGTTTCAGCGGGGCAATCCCCAGGCGGAAGGTCTCAATTCTTCCCATTCACAGGACCCATCCATTTGATCTTGGATTCCGTCCCGTTACGGATCCTGGAAATATTGCTGCGATGACGGTAAACAATGAACATCCACAGCAGTAATAGGCAGATCGTTACCTGAATCGGATTTTTAATAATAAATGCGCTGGCCAGTACTTCCAGACCGGTTGCGCTCATGCTGGAAAGGGAAACCATCCGGCAGATATACAGAATCGCAAAGAATGCGATGATTGGGAACAGAAACTGCCAGAACCAGGCCTGATTTACAAAAATCGCAAGCCCCAGGTAATAGCCATAGGTGGTAGCGACTGCTTTACCGCCTTTGAACTGCGCAAAGACCGGGAAACAATGGCCCAGGCAGGCAATCAGCCCCGCATACGGCACCATTTCCGGGCTGATTTTCCAGGCGACTGTCATCGCGATAAGCGCTTTTGCGGCATCCAGAACCGTGACTGCGACTGCGGCTGGCTTGCCAAGCACACGGCCGGCATTGGAAGCGCCGAGGTTGCCGGAGCCAAACTGGCGAATATCCTTTTTGTAGAACAATTTACCAATGACAAGCGCCCAGGGAATCGAACCAATCATATAGCTGATCACAAGTACTAACAGATTTTTTAACATAATAATCCTCCTTACTAGATACAACCTGTATTATACGCTGATTGAACGCAGAAGCATAAAACGGGCATAATCCCCATTTCCGTCTGATTTTGCAAGTATAATCAGACAAAGAAGGAGCCTGGATGCATGCTGAAACGTCTGTTTTCCTATTTCAAACCGCACATGCGATTATTTGTGCTTGATCTGCTTTGTGCTTTTTTTGTCGGACTGGCGGATGAGTTTATGCCGCTGATCGTTCGAAATATCATAAATGAATATGTCCCGAAACAAAGCTGGGCCATCATGGTCCGTTGGTCCTTTGCGCTGGCTGGAATATATCTGATCAAACTCTGCCTGAACCTTGTGATCAATTACTGGGGTCATATTTTTGGTATCCGCGTACAGGCAGACATGCGCAGAGATATCTTCCGGCATATCGAACAGCTTCCGATTGCCTACTTTGATGATCATAAGACCGGTTCTCTGATGAGCCGCATCACAAATGACCTGCAGGAAGTGTCGGAAATGTCTCACCATGGCCCGGAAAACCTGTTTACCTCGCTGGTTATGCTTGGCGTCAGCGCCTTCATGCTGGGGCGGATCAATCTTCAGCTGACACTGATTGTGTATGGCTGCCTTCCGTTTGCGATTCTGTTTGTCATTCTGATCCGCAAAGGGCAGATGGAGGCCTTTACCAGCAACCGGGTTGAAATCGCAGGCATCAATGGTGAAATCGAAACCAGTATTGCCGGTGTTCGGGTTACACGTGCCTTTGATGGAACAAAACAGGAATATGCCAAGTTTGATAATGCCAACGCCCGCTATGTACGTTCCCGTCACAGGGCGTATCTGTATCTTGCGCTTTTCAACAGCGGAATGACCTTCTTTACGGATATCATGTATGTCATTGTCGTGATCTTTGGCGGGCGGATGTTTTTCCATGGTCAGATCTCGAGCGGTGACTTTGTGGCTTATCTGCTTTATATTTCCATGTTTCTGACACCGATTAAGAAGCTGGTGGAGACCTATGAACAGATCATTGAAGGAATGAGCGGCGTCCGCCGGTTTGAAGAGATCATGAATCTACCGGTGGAGGAAGATGACCCCGGTGCTCAGGATGCAGGCGTATTGCAGGGTGCGATCACCTTTGAGCACGTCAGTTTTCACTATCGGAACCATGAAACCGACGGCCCGATGGTCATACAGGATATGAACCTGAAGATCAATCAGAAGGAAACACTTGGCCTTGTTGGTCCGTGCGGCGGAGGGAAGACGACACTCTGCAACCTGATTCCGCGCTTCTATGAAATTGACAGCGGGGCTATCCGCATCGATGGCAGGGATATCCGCTCCCTGACCCGCAGCTCCCTGCGCCGCAATATCGGCATTGTTGCCCAGGATGTCTTTCTGTTTCATGGGACGATCAAAGAGAACATTTCCTATGGCAAACCAGATGCCAGTGATGCGGAAATTGTGGAAGCAGCCAGAAAAGCCCGCATTCATGAAGATATCATGGCGATGCCGAACGGGTACGATACAAATGTTGGAGAACGGGGCGTCCATCTCTCCGGCGGCCAGCGGCAGCGGATCTCCATTGCCCGTATCTTTCTGAAAAATCCACAGATTCTGATTCTGGATGAGGCGACTTCTGCTCTGGATAATGCGACCGAAATGACCATTCAGGAAAGTCTGGATGAGCTTTCCAAAGGCCGCACCGTAATAGTGGTGGCCCACCGGCTCAGCACCCTGCGCAATGCGGATCGTATTGCGGTTATCACAAGTGAAGGAATTGCGGAAGAGGGTACCAAAGAGGAGCTGCTTGCACAGGATGGCATTTACCGCAGACTCTACCAATATCAGTGTGACATACTCCCACCACCTACGCTGATGCTTAGAAGTGGGGGCTTCCCGGTCAAGAACGCCAACGCGTTCAGATAACCCGGGCTTATCGGATCCCCTGTGCCCCAGGGTACCATGTTTCATTTCAGTTCATTACAGAAGCGCGATCCTGAGTGCTTCTGTTTTCAGATTCAGTGCAGCGTTATGATCTCTGTCATGATGTGCTCCGCATACCGGGCAGTCCCATGCACGGATCTTAAGGTCTTTTGTTTCGGCATTCAGGCAGCCGCATACATGACACATCTGGCTCGATGGAAACATCTTGTCTGCTTTGATCACATGTTTCCCTGCTATCTTTGCTTTGTATGTAAGCATAGATACAAACATTCCCCAGCCATTGTCACTGACACTCTTTCCAAAATGCAGA
>JAFWJY010000197.1 GCA_017514525.1 Solobacterium sp.
AGGAAGATCACAACATCGATTGCGAAGAGTACGATTTCCAGAATGACCAGGCTGAAGCTTCCGTTCAGGAGTCCGGTTGCGATCATCGGAAAGTTAAATACAACAACACCTGCGTATTTTGCGACGATGCCGAGAGAGCATGCGGCATAAGCGAGAACGAAGTTGACGACAGGGCAGATTACCCACGGAATGATCATGACCGGATTCAGCATGATCGGAAGACCGAAGATCATCGGTTCACTGATGCCGAAGATTGCTGGTGCAATTGCGACTTTGCCGACTGTCTTCAGTTCTTTGGACTTGGCAAACAGCAGTACGCAGACTGCGATTGCCGGATAGAAACATGCAATTGTGGAGCTGTAGGACATTGCCATACCGATCGTATTCGGAATTGGCTGACCTGCCGCATAAGCAGCCTGGTTGGCACCGTCAAGACCGAATAATACAGGAGCTGTTATGCTGGAGAGGAAACCGGGGTGAATACCCAGTCCCCAAAAGACCTGGGTAAGGATCTGGACGATTACATTGGAGATCACGCTGCCGCCGAGCAATGCCTGGAGCGGGATTTGCAGAATGGCGTACAGGCAGTCAAATATGGAACCAAACGGTGTCGCCGCAAAGATCATGCGGAGGACAATAGAGAGAACCACAAGAATGAAGCCCGGAATCAGTGCTGCAAATGATCTGGATACATATTCCGGTGTTCCGTACGGCATCTTGATCGTGATGTTTCTGTCGGTAACCAGCTTCAGGACTTTGACGCTCAGAATTGCAAGGATGATTCCGACGATCATTCCCTTTGTGCCGGTATAGTCAAATGCAAGATATGATCCGATTCCTTCTGCTGTATAAGCCGGCAGCAGAATGAAGTAAACTGCAATTGCGAAGATACCTGCCAATTTTGAATTCATGCCCTGCTTTTCGGCAAATGTTCTGGCAATGCCGTATGTGAAGTAAACACCGAGCATGTTTGTAGTGCCGTTGATCATCATTGTGAGTGCGGAGGCAAGTCCAGTGGACTGAATGAAGTTCTGCCAGAAACCGACCGGCAGTCCGCTGAACAGGCTGGCAAATGCACCGATGATAATGACAGGCAGCATCATCATGACCCCCTGTGAGATACTCTGCAAGTAAAGATTGCCGGATATTTTATCGCTTAAGGCAGTCAATTTGTCAGTGAAATTTGTTTTCTTTTCCATCTTCCTTTTCCCTTCTGAATCACTGAGATTCTTTGCGGAACAATCCGATGCAGGTTCTTTATCCGGCCGGAAATAAAGGGCTGCTGTTTCGATGTGTGTTCCTTTGACACCATCAATATAGCAACCCTTTTCTTTCCCGTTAATGCATGCAGATCTGTTTTCTCCCGCTTGAACTAAACGTTTTTCTTTTTGTTTAGTACCGCTATGCTGTCACGGTAATATATGTTCGGTTCGGTATAGATCTTCTGTGTTTTTGTCTCGCCGCTGCTGATTTTTTCCATGATTCTTCTGACAGCTGTTTTCCCGATATAGATGTAGTCCGGTTCCACGCTTGCCAGCTGCGGCGTCTGTTCGAGACACACCGGCAGATTGTCAAATCCGGCCAGTGAGAAATGCATGTTTAATGCGGACGAAGCAGCCAGAAAGGAAATGGCGATCCTGTCGTCACATGCCAGAAAAGCAGTCGGCATCGGGGCAGTCCTTTTCGACAGTTTCAGAAGGAATTCCCGGATCTCCTCCACAAATTCATTTTTCTTCTGCCGTTCCACCCAGCATACGATACTCCGGTCATAATCCAGATTATTCGCAATCAGGGCGTTTTGATACTCGCGCATTCGTTCATTGAATACTTCCATGGCACCGCCGTGAATAAAACCGATTCTTCTGTGACCGCAGTCGATCATCTTCTGTGTCAGCTGATA